>JBBRTR010000084.1:0-12331 GCA_038244215.1 Bacteroidales bacterium | reverse complement strand
TACACGTTTTCATTTTTAGAGAGTGAATCTTTTACAGTTTCCATAAAAGCTTCAACAGTAGTTAATACAGTTACTTTGTCAATTCCTGTATTTTTAGCAATTTCGTTTACGATGTCTGCCTTAGTCATTTCAGTAATTTTTATATTTTGTTAGTTAATAAATGATGATTCCTTGTTTTTCAAACGGACTGCAAATATATTGCTTTTATTCTGATTAAAAAACAATTGCACTCCTTTTTTTTTCAATAATGTTGATTTTTATTATTTTACTGAACTTTTTCAGAGAGAATTTTCTCTAATTGTTCGAAATTAAGATTTTTTCCAATGATTTTTCCTGAACGGTCGATTAAGACAGTACTTGGAATTGAATTAACCGCATAAGTTCTTGAACCCAGACATTTCCAACCTTTTAAATCTGAAACATGTTTCCATGTTAATTGACGGGAATTAATTACATTTTTCCATGCATCTGCATTCTCATCAAGTGAAACACCTAAAATTTCAAATCTCGATCCTTTATATATATTGTATATTTTTTTTAATTCGGGGAGCGAACGCATGCAAGGACCACACCATGATGCCCAAAAGTCAACCAAAACATAATCGGTTTTACCAACTAAATCGGAAAGTGATATTGAATCAACGTTAACTGAGGGTAGTTTGAAATCTGTGAATTTATTTCCGACTGCAACTTTTTTCTCAGTTTCAATATCAGCAATTATTTCTTTAAGTCTCGGATTCTTTTTTGTGTCTTCATTCATTAATTTTACAATAGACCCTTTTTCTTCGGTAGTCATTTCATAAAAAGAGTTTGTAAAAATAAAGGTTCCTGCAAGTGTATTAATGTTTTGAATCGCATATTTTTTGTCAATTTCTATCTCATCCTGGTTTAGCTTTGTAATTTCCACATTAATTTTAGTCTGCATTTTGGGAGTATTCGTAGTATCCTCGGCTGATTTATAGATAGAAGCAGCATTTTTGGAAAATTCATTCTTTGCATTTTCATATTTTTGTAAAGAATCGTTTTGTACAGTTCCATTAAAAGTCATAAAACCGGCGGTATCTATTACAACTGATATTTTACCGTTTTCTAAAATGAAAGCCTGACGAACTTTATTATCAGCTGGAAATTCGTATGCCAGGTAGGCAATTTTAACTGAATCGGTCACACCTTTGAATTGAAATTTTCCATCTTTAATAACCACACTGTCCATTGAAGTCCATACACGATTGATTTTCTGTTTTAAAAATACTGTCGTACCGTCTAGTGCTTTATTTTCCACAGAACCATTTATTTGATATTCGGAAGTTGTGCATGATAAAACACAAATGCTTACAAATAAGAAGACTAGAATTTTTTTCATTTGATTATTTTGTTTTTAATAGTTTCAATTTTGAGGCTGCCCGATATGGACTTACCTTTGTGTGCAAAGATGCAACTTTTCAGATTAACAGACAATAGATAAATGGTGTTTTTATGCATTCAATAGAAAAAGACAATTACTCTTCTTCCAATATTTCAGCAATTTTGATTGAATGGTACAATATTAATAAGCGTGATTTGCCATGGAGAGATATTTCTGATCCATACTTGATATGGATTTCGGAAATTATCCTTCAACAAACCAGAGTAAAACAAGGATTGGATTATTATTTGAGGTTTGTGAAAAGATTTCCAAATGTAGCTGCTCTAGCCATGGCTGAAGAAGATGATGTGTTGAAATATTGGCAAGGACTGGGTTATTATTCACGTGCAAGGAATCTACATAAAGCAGCACGACAAATAATGTCTGATTATAAAGGCGTTTTTCCAACTCAACATGCACAAGTATTGAAATTGGCCGGAATTGGTGATTACACAGCTGCAGCTATTACTTCATTTGCTTTCAATCAGGCTTATGCTGTGGTCGATGGAAATGTGTATCGTGTTTTGTCGCGACTTTTCGGAATTGAAACTCCGATAGACAGCGGCAAGGGGAAGAAACTATTCGCAGAATTAGCCCGAAATTTACTGCCAGATTCAACGCCTGGCCAATTTAATCAGGCAATTATGGAATTTGGTGCTTTACAGTGTATTCCTGCTTCACCGGATTGTATCATTTGTCCTTTAAACCATATTTGTCAAGCTTTTGAATTAAATTTGGTTGAAAAGCTTCCTGTAAAATCACAGAAGACAAAAGTTTCAAATCGGTTTTTTAATTACTTATTTATTGAATATAACGAAAATACCTTTTTGCAAAAAAGAGTTGCAAAAGATGTCTGGCAAAACTTGTATGAATTTCCATTAATTGAAACTGACAGTTTACTAACAGCTTTAGAGCTTACATATAATGAAAGTTTCAAATTACTTTTTGATGGAATTAAAGAAGTGGAAATAACAAAAATATCAAACCCGATGAAACATATACTGAGTCATCGGGTTATTTATGCCCAATTCATTTCAATCAAAATATCTGAAATAAATGAGGGACTTAAAAAATTAAATCTTGTTTCAATGGATGAAACAGATCATTATGCTGTTTCCCGTTTAATGGAGCTTTTTCTTGAAAACCGGTACAAATAATTATTTTTTGCCAGAAAAGAAATACGTTTTTACCAACTTTTCAACTTCATCGAAATCTTTATATCCTAATTCGGGTTTAAAGTTGGATTTATTCATAAAAACAACCGTTGGCATCGCTTCAATATTAAAACGCTGAGCCAGTTCAGGTTGTTTGTCAACATCAATCCGGTAGATGATTAGTTTTCCAGTATATTTTTTTTGAATGGCAACCAAATGTGGTTCAAGCATTTTACAAGGGCGACACCAAGTAGCATAAAAGTCTAGTATAATTGGTAGATTACCAACTCTCACGAACGATTTGTTCGTATCATAATTCCATACCTTTTGTTTGAAGCTTTGTGCATTTAGTTCAACAATCTGAGCACTCGAAGTTTTTTGAGCCCATGCAGAACCCGAGATAATAAATGCAAGCATTAGGAATTGAATTGTCTTTTTCATTTTATTTTTTAGTATTTTAAATTACTTAGTTGTAACAAATTTTTTAGTCATTTTGATTCAATCTGGGAGACTATTTAATGTTTCTTTTGTTTATTCGTTCTATTTTTATGGTTGCTTTTTTAATTTCCTTTTGAAGTTTTGCCACATCCTTTTTTACAATCCATAAATGGTAAGTTTCAGTTATAGCTTTTTTATCTGATGGTTCTAAAAAATAGCTGAAATTTCTTTTTCCCTGCAAAGTAACCTTAATATTGGTGGATGAATACTGTGCAATGAATGCAGCTAAACCTTTGTCAGCCTCATTTTTAAAAGTAAGGGTTTCCCAGTGCGAACCGCCATCATCGAAACTATGATAATCCGGATTAGAAGTTGTAATTGTGTCAGATTGTGCAAATAAATCATTTACTGATACTTTCAGCGAAGTCTGTTCTAATCTTGATCCGCAATAATTGCTGATTAAATAAAAGTCGGCATTTTCATCAACATAAGCTTTTAAATAAGTGCGAGTTGCATTATTCTCTGTTCGTTGAGTTTTGTAAACAAAATTCCCGTATTGCTGATAAGCTGTATCTTTTTCAAATCTGAAATTCTTTTGAATTGAATCCGCTTCATGTTGTTTCAATGGTAAAATACTATCGCAATAAGCCAATGAGCGGGTACTTTCACGTCTTTCAATCGTATCCTGAAATGCTGCTGCAATTTTTCTTTTATCAACCAATCGCGGGAAAAGCAAATGAATACTGTCAATCTCAATTCGAGCAGCATTTAGCGAATTCTCATTTATCAATTTTTCAATGTGTTGCAATCTTTCATCAGCCTTTCTTTCCTGAGCTTTTCGTGAATCACACGAAGCTAAAAATAAAAAGGCAATGATTAATGTGAAAGTTGTAAATAATTTAAAATTTGATTTTATCTTCATTTTGTAAATAGTTTAAAACATTATACCGACTGAAAATGTCATACTTCCGGGCAAAATCTGCAAAGGAGCCGTATATCTTGGTGTTGAACCAGATAAGTAAGTGCTACTGGCAAGATTTGAAAGTGAATTATCAAACGATATCATTCCGAAAATATTGGATCTCCGACCTATTGCATATTGAATTCCTGCACCAAGCTGATATGCAACACGGGTGAGGTTTGTCATCGAAGAAATATCATTATAATAAGGATCAGAATTTGCTGCTACCGGAAAATATTTCTCATTTGCATTGATAAGAAAACCGACTGAAACACCTCCCTGGAGGAAATAAGAAGTATTATTGACGTATGCTGTTTGAAGCTTTAACGCTATCGGAATTTCAATTTCAGAATAATTAATTTTAAAACTTCCTTTAATTGAATTATTATTTAGTGATTGATTGTCAAATACATAACCGCCAAGTCCATTGTAGTTTAACCCTGTAACAAATGATAGAAAACTGGTTACATTATAATCAGCAACTGCACCAACTCCAAACTTTAAGTTTGCTCCATCAGCTTGCAAATCATTATTAATTGTACTAATCCACGCGATGGAAGGACTTAATTTCATTCCAATATGCAATCTTGGTGCATCATTGTTGTTTTCGTATTTTTGGGCAGATAAATTCAAACACAAAATCATTGCTAAAAGAATAGTTTTTATACGCATGGCTCTAGTAGTTTTTAAACTGTTTTAAGTGCAAATTTAATAGAATTATTTAATATAAACGGTAACGTTAAAGATTATTGCAATATTTTCAATCTGATTCTACAATAATCATTCCTTATTCAAGAATAATTTTATATTTTGAAAATTATATCCGAAGCAATTAAATCAAGATAACAGGAAAATTTTTAAATAATTAAAAATCTTTGTCTACACATTATTGCTTTTTCATTGTAATCTATGCGTAGTTTACAGATTTTGCCTATCTTTGCTACAAAATACTTACAACAAATTTCGATGCGAAAACAAAATATTCAAATCTTGTTTATCATGATGATAGCCATTCAGCTTATATCCTGTATCACAACGCACCAGACAAATTATTTACAACAACCCAAAAATTTTATTCCTGCTTATAAAGATTCCATTTCGTATGAAGAGTATCGTCTAAAACCGAGTGACCGGCTCTTTATCCAGGTTTATTCAATGGATGATAAAACCAATGCTTTGTTCAATGGTTCAAATAATTCGAATATACAGGGTCTGACAGGATCCGGTTCGGGAGAGAATCTTGATTTATATACGTATAATATTCAGGAAGATGGTAAGATTCATTTCCCATTAATAGGGGACGTTTTGGTAGTTGGTAAAACGGTGAGAGAAACTAAAAATATACTTGAGGATGCAATCAGACCCATTTTAAAAGTGAATTCGGTGGATGTTCGTCTTGTCGGAAGAACTTTCAGTATAATTGGTGCGGGGAAAGCTGGGAAGTTTACATTTCCCAAAGAAAAAGTAAACGTTTTTCAAGCATTGGCTATGATGGGCGATCTTGGTTTTTCTGCTGACCGAAGTAAAGTCAGAATTTTACGAGAAACTGAAACCGGAAATACAATTAAGACTTTCGATTTAAGAAGTATAGATATAATAAATTCTGAATATTATTATCTTGAACCCAATGATGTCATTTTTATTCAGCCTTTGAATGAACAGTTTTTTGGAGTTTCAACTTTGTGGGCAGCTATATCTACTGTCTTAACTACGGTTTCGTTTGGTGTTGGGATTTACTATATATTTAAACCCAGGTAATTAGAAAGAGATTTTAAATTAAACAAGATGTCTGTCCGGTTGAAATTATGAAATACTTAACAAAAATATTTACATTTCTGATTATTCTATTGTTGTTGTCGTCGTGCTACAACTATAAAAGTTTAAGGTTGCTGCAGGACAGCAAGTCTTTACCTGTTTATCAAAAGGAAGGTTACAATAATTATAAAATCAGGGTGAATGATGAAATCATTTATCGCTTAATCACTACCGACGAAACGATGTCGAACCTGATTTCACCTCAAACTTCTGGATCATCTCAAAATCAGATTTCATATCGGGTTTACACGGATGGAACAATTGACATCCCTTTTATATCAAGCATTCACGTGTTAGGTCTGACTTTGCCCGAAGCTGCTCTAGTGATAGAAGATAATTTAAAGGAAATAATTCCTGATGCCGTAGTAAAATTAAGCATGGCAAATAAAACTTTTACCATTTTCGGGGATGCAGGAACCGGAATTTTTCCGATTTATAAGGATAAACTGACTATTTTTCAGGCTTTATCTATGTCCGGCGATTTAAGTGAAACCAGTGATCATAAACATGTTCGAATAATCCGTGAGACTGATAGTGGCACTAAGATTCTTGAATTTGATATCCGACCGAAAAGTATTATCGACTCTCAATATTATTATGTTTATCCCAATGACATTATTTATATTCAACGTGATTTTGCGAGTTTCTACAAAGTTAATAGCTATTTTTCGTTGTTGAACGTAATTACATTCTCATTAGCACTATTTATTAATGTGTTGAATTACACAAAGTAAGGCTTTCTACTGAAAAAGCACAAAAAATAATCTTATCAAAACTAACGGAACAATATGGAACAAAATAATTATGAAAAACCTTTTAATGATGAGGAAGAATCGAGTTTCGATATCATGGAGTGGGTATCATACTTCCTGCATCGTTGGTATTTATTCGTAATTGGAATCATCGTATCATTGGGATTAGCTAATCTGCAAAACCGTTCAATATTACCTACTTTTCAGACTGCAGGTCGTGTTATGATTGACGAAAGTCGTACGTCTGGAAATGGCTCTCAGGCTCTAATGCAAGGTTTTGGTGTTCAGTCAGGATTTAAGAATTCGAATAATCAGATAATAATGATGGGTTCTTATGACCTTATTTCAAAGGTTGTTGATAGTTTACCTTCATTAAAAGTGGATTATATTACAAAAGGAAATTTCATAACCAGAAATATTTATAACTCATCTCCTATTACTATTGAATCGGATTATGTAGCTCCTGAGGCCTATAATATTCTGTTCAAAATTAAATTGCGACCGAATGGTACATTCACAATAAGTGTGGATGATGACAAATTATACAGTAATTTGATGATAGAAGGACGCTATGGGCAACCTGTTCAGCATAATTTGTTTTTTATAACTATTGATAATGTGAATAAAAACTGGGGAAGTTCTGAAATGTATTTTCAGTTTAGAACCAAAGAATCTTTGGTACAGGATTTTTCCGGTCGGTTGAATTTTGGGTACGTCGTTGAAGGCTCCTCTGTTTTACAAATTTCTTTAATAAGCGAAACACCTGACAGAGACATTGATTTTATTAATAAATTATGTGATACTTTTTTAGATGAAAATCTGGAAAAGAAAAACGATGCTGCAAACAAGACTATTAAGTTTATAGATGACCAATTAGGAATAGTACAAAAGTCACTCTCCATTTCACAGAACGAAATGACTAGTTTCCGACAAACGAATAAAATTGTGGATGTTACCAGTTTAACCAGTGATTTATTGGGAAAAGCAACAAAGTTTGATGCAGAGCAGTCTGAACTTAAATTGCGCGAAACATATCTTGACTATTTGACAAAATACCTCAAAACAAATTTGGCTGATGGAACAGTGGTTGCACCTTCAAGTTTAGGACTTAACGAGCCCATGTTGATGGCTTTGGTTCAGCAAGTTAATGAATTGTACACTCAACGTAGTAATGTAACTGAAAAGAATTTGTATTATATAAAATATACAAAAGAAATCGAAACTGTGAAAAGTACGATTTTTGAAGTGATAAAAAACATGCGTGTTTCACTCGAAATAGAGAAAACAGATTTCAATAAACGTATGTCTGTTGTAAATAAGGATATTGATGAATTGCCGGGTAAGGAGCTTGAAATGAATTCAATAGACAGAAGGTATAAAATGGATGATAATTATTATACATTCTTCCTTCAAAAACGTGCAGAATCTGAAATTTTAAAAGCTTCAAATACACCAGATAATAATATTCTGGATAAAGCAAGAATTTTATCGATTACCAATTCGGGTAAAAAATCCAAAACAACCACCATATTCTTGTTGTTGGGATTGTTAATTCCTACGATTTTCGTTGTATTAATTGAACTTCTTAATAACACAATACGTTCCACAAAAGATGTAGAGAAGAATTCACCATTCCCGTTAATAGGAGCTGTTCGTCATACAAAGAGTACGGATCCCTTACTTGTGGCAAAGAATCCGCGTTCAGCATTTACTGAAATGTTCAGGGTTATTCGTACACGAATTGAATTTATTGTTCAGCGAAAAACGAATATTGCGATGATGATAACATCAACTGAATCAGGCGATGGTAAAACTTATTTTGCTATTAATCTGGCGTCAATTTATTCAATGGCCAGTAAAAAAACGATTTTGGTTGATATGGATATTCGTAAACCAAGTGTTAATCAGCGCTTTAATATTGTTCAGCCCAATGGAGTTACAAATTATTTAATCAACCAATGTACGTTAGACGAAGTAATTCTTCATTTGCCTAAAGTTGATTTTGATATTTTGCCTGCTGGTTCTATTCCTCCAAACCCGGGAGAATTAATACGTTCAGAAAAGTTGACTGAGTTATTTGTTGAATTAAGGAAGCGGTATGATTTTATAATTATTGATACAAGTCCGATTGGAATGGTAACTGATGCTTATGCATTAGCGGATATTTCGGATGTCAATTTGTTTGTGGTACGAAATAATAAGACGAACAAAACATTTTATAAACGCTTATCTGCACAATTAAAACAGGATAATCTAAAACAGGTTTATACCATTATTAATGATGTGAATGATGATGGACATAAGTATTCCAAATATAAATTATACAAATATGCTTATATGTTTGGTTATAGTTACGGTTATAACACGAAAACCAAAAAAGCAGAAGCTGAGAAATACTTCCATTATTATGAAGATGACACAGAAATTTAATTTATTAATTTACAATTGAATATGATGAAAAAAGATGCAAAAATTTATATTGCCGGACATATGGGAATGGTCGGTTCAGCTATCAAACGAAATCTGGAGGCAAAAGGATTTACTAACTTTGTAACACGCACATTACAAGAACTTGATTTGCTGAATGGAAATGCAGTTGCTGATTTCTTCAAAACTGAAAAACCTGAATACGTGGTTTTGGCAGCAGCCAAAGTTGGTGGAATTGTAGCCAATAGTACGTATCGGGCTCAATTTATTTATGAAAATCTGATGATACAGAATCATGTAATTCATCAAAGTTACGTGAATGGAGTTAAAAAGTTATTATTTTTGGGTTCTTCCTGTATTTATCCGCGTTTAGCAGAACAACCGATTCGTGAAGATGCTTTGTTGACCGGCACTTTGGAAGATACAAATGAACCGTATGCCATTGCAAAAATTGCCGGAATTAAAATGTGTGAAGCGTATCATGCTCAGTATGGTTGTAATTTTATTTCCATTATGCCGACTAATCTTTACGGTCAAAATGACAATTATGATTTGGAAAAATCACACGTTTTGCCAGCATTGATTCGGAAAATGTATCTTGGCAAATGTTTAATGGATAGTGACTGGACTAAAATAAAGGCCGATTTAAATAAACGTCCCATTGAAGGCGTAAATGGTTCTTCCAGTGACGATGTGATTATTCAGTTGTTGAATGAATATGGGATTTCTCAAAAAAATGATGAAGTTTCAATCACCTTATGGGGAACCGGTTCACCGATGCGCGAATTTCTTCACGTAGATGATATGGCAGATTCCAGTGTGTTTTTACTTCTGAATTATGATGCGCCTGATACTTTACCAACCCATGTAAATGCCGGTTGTGGCGAGGATCAGACCATTAAAGAATTATCGGAAATGGTAAAGAAAACAGTTGGATATACCGGAAAAATAATCTGGGACAGCTCAAAACCGGATGGTACACCTCGCAAACTTCTTGATGTCTCAAAATTGAAAAGTTTAGGTTGGAAACCTTCAATTACATTAGAAGAAGGCATCCGTCGAGTAGTTTCGGTTTACATTAATAATTAGATTAATCTGCATACTAAATGAATATTGCAATTGTTGGAACGGGATATGTTGGTTTGGTTTCTGGTACTTGTTTCGCCGAAATGGGACTTAATGTCACTTGCGTAGATGTTGATCAGACTAAAATCGACAATCTAAAAAATGGGATTATTCCAATTTTTGAACCAGGTCTTGAAGATATGGTTCGAAGGAATCAAATTGCAGAACGATTGCATTTCACAACTGATCTTACCAGCATTTTAAACGATACAGAAGTTATTTTCAGTGCAGTTGGAACTCCGCCGGATGCTGATGGAAGTGCTGATTTGAAATTTGTACTGGAAGTGGCACGTACCGTTGGAAAAAATATGAAAAAATATGTTTTGCTGGTTACTAAAAGCACTGTTCCGGTTGGAACAGCAAAATTGGTTCGGCAAACTATTCAGGAAGAATTGGATAAGCGTAGTGTTTCATTGGAATTTGATGTGGCTTCTAATCCCGAATTTTTGAAAGAAGGTGATGCGATTAAGGATTTTATGAGTCCCGATCGCGTGGTTGTCGGTGTTGAAAGTGAAAAAGCAAAAGAATTAATTACAAAATTATATCGTCCTTTTCTTTTGAATAATTTCCGTGTTATATTTATGGATATCCTTTCCGCTGAAATGACTAAATATGCTGCTAATGCCATGTTGGCAACCCGTATCAGTTTTATGAATGATATGGCAAATTTGTGCGAACTGGTTGGTGCTGATGTGAATATGGTTCGTAAAGGAATCGGATCCGATCAGAGAATTGGAGGAAAATTCCTATATGCTGGTTGTGGTTATGGCGGTTCCTGTTTTCCGAAAGACGTAAAAGCTCTGATTCAGACAGCTGATCAAAATGGGTATGATTTACGGGTTTTAAAAGCTGTTGAAGAAGTAAATGTTTACCAAAAACAAGTGCTTTTTCATAAAATGCAAAAACATTTTAATGGAAATCTTGCCGGAAAGACAGTTTGTGTCTGGGGATTATCATTCAAACCCAATACCGATGATATGCGTGAAGCTCCTTCATTGGTTTTGATTGAAAAACTCCTGAAAGCCGGTTGCAATGTTCGCGTTTTTGATCCGGTTGCCATGCCGGAAGCAAAGGAAATTATTCATTCTAAAATGAAAGTTCTGATAAACAATGGAAATATCCATTTTGCACACGATATTTACGATGCTGCTTTAGAAGCCGATGCTCTTTTGTTGGTAACAGAATGGAAGGAATTCCGAATGCCAAGTTGGGGCGTGATAAAGAAATCAATGAAAGGTTCCTTAATCCTTGATGGCCGAAATATCTACGAAAAATCAGAAATGAAAGAATTTGGATTTGAATATGATCCGATAGGGTAAAAGCTCAGTAAGCAGTAAGTGAGCAGTAAACAGTGAGTTGATTGGTTATATTGTTTTTTTGTTGATTCCCTGATTTTAAACTCTTCACTTACAACTGCTAACTATTAACTGCTAACTATTAACTGCTAACTGCTATCTGCTAACTGCTAACTGCTAACTGAATCAATATCGTCCTTTCCATAACATTCTCAACCATTCTCCCAATTTACTTTCGGCAGGATTGTTCTGAACTTTCCAGATTCTTTCTTTAGTCAGTTCATCGGGCATAAATTGTTGGTCTACAAAATGATTTGGAAAATCGTGAGAGTATTTATAATTTTTTCCGTAATTCAAATCCTTCATAAGTTTGGTCGGCGAGTTGCGCAAATGCAAGGGAACGGGTAAATTTCCGGTTCGTTCTACTAAAGCCAACGCATCATCAATTGCCAGATAAGCAGAATTGCTTTTAGGTGAAGAGGCAAGATAAACAGTTGCTTCCGACAAAATAATCCGACCTTCAGGCCAACCAATTTTTTGTAAAGCATCAAAGCAAGCATTTGCCAGCAATAAAGCATTTGGATTTGCTAAACCAATATCCTCTGCAGCTGAAATTACCAACCTGCGGGCAATAAATTTAGGATCTTCGCCGCCCGCAACCATACGTGCCAACCAATAAACAGCTGCATCCGGGTCGCTGCCACGAATAGATTTGATAAAAGCAGAAATAATATCGTAATGCATTTCACCATCCTTGTCGTAAGCAATGGGGTTTTGCTGTAATCGTTCGGTTACAACTTCGTTCGTAAAAATCACTTTTCCGTCGGGTTGTGCTGCCACAACAAGTTCCAGGATATTCAACAATTTACGTGCATCTCCACCTGAAAACCGTAATAATGATTCGGTTTCTTCCAAAATGATTTCACGCGTTTTAAGTTCAATATCTGTTTTTATTGCAC
>JBBRTR010000083.1:0-12467 GCA_038244215.1 Bacteroidales bacterium | reverse complement strand
GTGTATGGATGGGAAATGGAATTCATCATCATTATTCGGAAGATAAATTTAAACCGGATTTTACATCGGCTTATTTTGCTGAACTAGTGAAAAGCATCGATCCAGGCACTTTACCGCTTCAAAAAGGAGAAACTGTGGATGCATTGATTTCAGAACTTACCCCTGTTATTTTTGATCCAACTCTTTATCCAAAACGCACGAATCAGGCCGAAGGAGTTGATTTGATTCGCACTTCAGGGAATAATTATTACGGCGAAGGAGTTACTCAAGCCGAAGTGGAAGCATTTTATGCTAAAATGAAAAATCCAAAAGACAGCACGCCTGTTTCGTATGGCCTGAACAGCAAACTGGTTAAGAAAAACGGTGTTTTAGTTGAAGAAACCTACAAAATTGGTGGATTGTATAGCGCAGCCATCGAACGAATTGTGGACTGGCTCGAAAAAGCTGCAACTGTTGCCGAGAATGATAAACAAAAAGACGTAATAAACACATTGATTGATTTTTATAAAACCGGCAATTTAAAAACCTACGATGCGTATTCTATAAAATGGGTGGAAGATCTGGTTTCGAATGTTGATTTTGTAAACGGATTTACCGAAACTTACGGCGATCCACTCGGCATGAAAGGTAGTTGGGAATCGATTGTTGATTTTAAAAACATCGAAGCAACCAAACGTACCGAAATCATCAGTTCCAATGCGCAATGGTTTGAAGACCACTCTCCTATTGATCCAAAATTTAGAAAGGAAAAAGTAAAAGGAGTTTCAGCAAAGGTGATAACAGTTACCATGCTGGCCGGCGATTGTTATCCGGCTACTCCGATTGGAATCAATTTACCGAACTCAAACTGGATTCGTCACGAATATGGTTCTAAATCGGTTACCATCGAAAACATTACCGATGCATACAATCAGGCAGCCATGGGCAATGGATTTAATGAAGAATTTATGTGGAGTGATTTGGAACGTGAGCGGGCAAAAAAATTCGCGTCAATAACCAATAATCTACACACCGATTTGCATGAATGTCTCGGTCATGGTTCGGGTAAATTACTTCCCGGTGTTGATCCGGATGCATTGAAGGCATACGGTTCTACCATTGAAGAAGCTCGTGCCGATTTGTTCGGATTATATTATATGGGCGATCCTAAAATTGTAGAACTTGGACTTTTACCTGATAAAGAAGCCTTTAAAGCTGAATATTATTCGTATATCATGAACGGATTGATAACGCAGTTAACCAGAATTCAACCCGGAAAAAATATTGAAGAAGCCCACATGCGCAACCGTCAGTTGATTGCTTCCTGGGTTTACGAAAAAGGAAAAGCCGACAATGTTATTGAAATGAAAAAACGTGATGGTAAAACCTTTGTTATAATAAATGATTACGAAAAATTACGCACACTATTTGGTCAACTTCTATCTGATATACAACAAATTAAATCAACAGGTAATTTTGCTGCAGGACAAAAATTAGTTGAAACCTATGGTGTGAAAGTGAATCAAACCTTACACAATGAAGTACTCGAACGCTATAAAAAACTGAATCTGGCACCTTATAAAGGTTTTGTGAATCCGGTTTATTCGTTGGTTAAAGACAGCAATGGTGCAGTAAAAGATGTAACCGTTTCGTATGATGAAAATTACATTGATCAGAATCTGCGGTATTCAAAAGATTATTCTGTTTTACCAACTTTTAATCCCTGATTTTAAAATCTGAAAATAAAACAGTCTTTCTGAAATTCTCAGGAAGACTGTTTTATTTTATTGCCTACTGCTTTTTGAGTACTGCCGACTGCTTACTTCTTACTGCTACTGTCGACCGTCAACTGTTCAAGTATTACGTACATTTTATTTATAAGCGGTTTATTATCATCGGAATAAATCACGAAATCAGCATGTTTTATTTTTTCTTCTTCGGGAATTTGATTTGCCATACGTGCTAAAATCTGTTCAACAGAAATATTATCCCGTTTTATTACCCGACGTATCCTGACTTCTTGCGAAGCTGTGATAACAATCACCTTATCAACCTGTTTATTCAAACCATTTTCGAATAAAATAGCCGATTCGAGAAACAAAAACCGTTGATTTGAATGTTTTAAAATCCAGTTCTGAAAACCTTCCCGAAAAACAGGATGAACAATATGATTCAATTTGGAAAGTAATTCTTTATTGTCAAAAACGATTTTAGCCAACGCAGATCGATTCAAGCCTTCATCTGTGTAGATTTCTTTTCCGAAAACTTCCTGAATTTGTTGTTTGATAACCGGATGTTCGTTTTGCAGCTTTCGTGCTTCCAGATCAGAATCGTAAACCGGATAACCCGCCGCACGCAACAATTTTGACAAAGTAGATTTCCCACTGCCGATGCCACCTGTAATTCCAATTATGAGCGGAGCTTTCATAAAAATGCAATTTTGAATGTTCAAAGGTAACAAAGAAAATCAGGAATTATAGCTGATTTTCAATGAAAAAGCATTTTTAATAAAAAATGGATGAAATTTTTTCTTAGAAACCGAAGCTGAAACCAACTGAAATCGTTGTATTTTTCCCTTGTAAATAAGCCGGAGTAAACATATTAAGATAGCCTTGTGCAGTTTTTGTTACTTCGGACTGATCATTCGGAATTCGTGTTCCGTTCAGATCATAGCCTCGTATATCGGAATAATCAACACGTAAAACTGCATACCCATTGTTGATAATTTCATACTGTGCGTTAAACGATATGGTTTTATTGCTCCATGAAATTTCACCCAAAAAAGGCTGAGCAAGAAAAATCTTGGTAGCATCCACCCCATTTTCTTCTCTACGCAAATAGCGGAACTCATTTCCATGAAGTGCATTGACATAAGAAAGACTGAAATCCATTCCACGAAGCGGTTTAAATTTAAGTGCCACATAAATTTCCTGCGAATTATCTCCCAGATAACTACCTAGATTATAATCATTTGAAGCCCAATTAAGTGCCGGGATGGAATGTTTGTAAACGATGATGGCATTTCGAGTATATTCGCCTTCAATCGATACATTTTTGAATGGAAAATTAGAAAGTCCGGCTCCGACTTTAACCGAAATCGGATTTTTTTGCGCTACACTTGGACTAAAACGATTGAGACTTATTTCGTCAGCATAGATAGAAGTAAACAAGTGCAAGTGTTTGATATTCCGGGAACTCAGGTTAAGAAAAATCTGTGAATTTTGGTTTTCGAGTCCAAGTCCTTTCGTTAAGGTATGGTCTTCCGATTTATAAAACGCAATCGGTAACAGATAAGCCGGTTCTATAAAATCTTCGGCATACACAATTGAATTTCCGATAGATAAATTCAGATTCCGGATGGGTATAAAGGTAAACAGATTAGCGGCAATGAATTTATTTTTCATTCTGAAATGTCTATCATTTACATTGTCAGTATAATAACGTGTTGAATCAATCACATTAGAAACCAGCCAGCCGTGGATATATTGCATTTCGAACCATTTACAGGGCTTTAAATGCAAAGCAAGCATTGGAAACGATGGCGCACGACCCGAAAGAATATTCGAACCGTGATAATTATCGCCCCAGATCACATTATCTTTCACCAATCCGAAAGAACCCCAGTTCCATGCATATTTGATACCACCACGCGAATCGCTGAAATCACCGCCAACAGCAGATTCCTTGTATTCATAACCCTGATAATCATTCAAATATGAAGGTCGTGCTAAAAGTGCTCCCTGCACCGAAATATCACGCAAACTTCCGTAAACACTCAGATGTTTTCCGATCATGGCGTGCAAATCGGCACCAAACCATCGCTTTATGATATTACCGTTTGCATTGTGAGTAACATTTAAACCTAATAAAGGAACAATTCTGGCTCTGAAAAGAGTGTCTTTGTAATTAAATGCCGGTTGAATAAAAGCCAAAGTGATGTTGTCGTTTTTAATCAAACCCAATTGTGTATCAGGTAATTTATTTTGTTCGGGAGACAGATCGTTCAGAAAAAAACGAATTTCATCTTTCTGACGTTTATTCAGATTTTTGTAGGTTTGAGCTTCCAATAATTTTTCTGCAATAAAAGATCTCGAATACGGTTTCACAGCAGAATTCAATTCTATAAATCCATCGTTTGCCAACTCGTCCATAAAATCATACATTCTGGTGTACGAAATATGTTCAGGTATATCTTGCGAATAACCCGAAAAAATAGAGAAAACAAATAGTATCGATAAAAATATTTTTTTCATTATAAAACCGATTACATATAAAAATCTTTACTGCAAACTAACAAAAACGACCCCTAATCCGTCAGCTGACGGAGAACTAAATTAGCATCATCTCGTATCTTGTCAGCTCTATTTTTCTCTAAATATATGCAGACTGCGTCTTCAAGTCCCCTTTAGGGGATTTAGGGGTCTGCTTTCTGCTTACTGCCAACTACTTCGTATACATAATGCTTGCCGACGAAGGTGCAACTGTAAATGCAGTGGAATTAACCACCGAAATTCCTGCAAGATTTATCTTTCCATCATGACAAACAAGATTCCATGCATCCTGAGGAATTTGAACAGTTACAGCTTTGCGGTTTCCATTGTAAATTACCAGAATGTCTTTCCATATTTCGCCATTCACATGACCGTTAAGCGAAAAAGCAACCACATTGGGAGTCAACAAGTCAATAAATTTCAAATTTTGTTGAACCATTTCCTGCGTTGGTATACGGAAAGCTGCATGTGCCTTTCGTAACGCGATCAAACCTTTATAATAGTCAAAAATATCTTTGTGTAAAGTCTTGAAATCCCAGTCAATCTGATTAATCGAATCGGGCGATTGATAAGTATTGTGAATTCCTTTTTTATTACGATATAATTCTTCACCAGCATAAATAAATGGAACACCCTGCGCCGTATAAATCACTGTCTGAGCCAGTTTATCAAAGCGAACCAGTTCGTCATCGGTTGCTCCGACAGGTTTTGATTCTTTCAGTTTATCAACCAGACACAAATCGTCGTGACACGAAACATAATTGATAATCTGAGTCGGATTATTCACATACGGAGCTTTTGAATAAATCAGTTTCGTATAATCCACTTGTGAATGTTGAGTTGCACCAACAACACCGAATTTCACACTTTCTTCCAAACTGTCTGTACCGGAAACAAATCCCGGAATTTCAGCATGCTTCCAGCTTCCTTTCAAAGCATCACGTATATCGTCGCTAAAAACAGCAATGTTATTGAGTTCTTTGGCGTTCTTTTTCACTGCTCTTTTTTCTTCTGCCAATGGAGATGGACCTGCAGTCCAACCTTCACCGTACATGAAAATAGTTGGATCGATATTATCAAGCGCGGCACGAATATCATTCATAGTTTCAATATCATGAATTCCCATTAAGTCAAACCGAAATCCATCAATATGATATTCAGTTGCCCAATAAACCACCGATTCTATCATGAATTTCCGCATCATAGGCCGTTCTGATGCCGTTTCATTTCCACATCCCGAAGCATTCGACCAAGTGCTGTCTTTATTTTGACGATAAAAATAACCCGGAGCCAATAAATCCAAATGCGAACCTTTTCCAATAGCTGTATGATTATAAACAACATCCATAATCACACGAATTCCAGCTTTGTGCAATGCCTGTACCATTTGTTTGAATTCACGGATACGAACTGCAGGATCATAGGGATTGGTGGAATAACTACCTTCAGGAACATTGTAATTCTCAGGATCATATCCCCAATTATATTTATTTTCATTCAGTTTCGTTTCATCAATAGATGCAAAATCAAAAGAAGGTAACAAATGAACGTGCGTAATTCCAAGTTCTTTCAAATGGTCAATTCCTGTGGCATCACCGGCAGTATTTTTAGTTCCTTTTTCAGTGAAGCACAAAAATTTTCCTTTATTTTTCATTCCCGAATTTGGAGAAACCGAAAAATCCCGGACATGCACTTCGTACAACATGATATCGGTATAGTTTTTCAACAGTGGACGGACATCATTTTCCCAATTGACCGGATTTGTTTCGGCAAAATCGATAATGGCAGCACGCTTCCCGTTTACTCCGGTAGCTTTTACCCACATTCCCGGCGTTTCATCCAACCATTTTTCACCTATTTTGATCTGAAACGTATAAAATTTACCTTTCATATCTTCGTTTACTTTCAATGTCCAGGTTCCTTTTTCCGAGCGATCCATATCCTTTGTAAGATATGCACCATCATCGGTTCCGTTTTTGTAGAATAAAACTTTTACCTCCGTAGCCGTCGGAGCCCAAACCCTGAAGTTTGATGCCGTCGGTGTATAATTTAGTTCCAGATCACTTCCTTCGTACACCGGATATTCATCAAATGATTTATATACAGGCGTAGTTTTACATTCGCTTAAAAGTCCAACCATTACTAATAAAATAAGAAGATTTTTTTTCATACTGAAATAATTGTTTTTAAGGCCTAAATAATTGCAACGTTATACTGTTTTTTTTCAACCACATAGTTTCAGTTAGCAACATAGAGCCACACAGTTTTTTTCGAATATATGGTATAGATAGCATTCAACTATGTGACACTATGTTAGCTTTAATTAAATACTAGGTGTTGCTATGTAACTATTTATTTACTATGTGGTTGATTTCCAATTTCTTAAATTCCGTTCCGTTTCAACAAAGCATCAATCGTCGGTTTCTGACCACGGAATCGTTCGTACAAAATCATAGGATTTTCAGTACCGCCTTTTTCCAAAATGTTTTTTCTGAAAGATTCAGCTGTCTTTTTATCAAAAATTCCTTTTGCTTTGAAAATAGAAAATGCATCAGCATCAAGCACTTCTGCCCATTTATAACTGTAATATCCTGCAGCATAACCACCTGCAAATATATGACTAAATGAAGGACTCATTCCTGTATTTGGTACTGAAGGTAGAATTTGAGTAGAAGCCATTGCTGTTTTTTCAAAGTCAATCACATCGCCTTCATACGGTTTATCAATAGTGTGCCAAGCCATATCCAGATAACCAAAACTCAACTGACGTAAACATAAATAGGCGATATTGAAGTTTTCAGAATCCTTAATTTTCTGAATCAATTCAGCGGGGATTTTTTCAGATGTCAAGTAATTGGCTGCAAATCCATCCAGAAATTCTTTTTCAGATCCCCAGTTTTCCATGATTTGAGAAGGTAATTCCACAAAATCGCGATAAACATTGGTTCCTGAAAGTGATTGATACGTACATTTGGTCAACATACCATGCAATGAATGTCCGAATTCGTGCAAAAATGTTGTTAGTTCATCGTAAGTCAGTAAGGCCGGTTTTTTATCGGTTGGTCGGGTAAAGTTCATCACAACTACAATCTGTGGACGACTGTCGGTTTTGCCTTCCATCCATTGCGCCTTGAAATCATTCATCCATGCTCCGGCACGTTTTCCTTCACGCGGATGAAAATCGGTATAAAGAACTGCAAGGAATTTTCCGTTTTCGTCAGTCACGTCAAATGCCTCCACTTCAGGATTATAAACCGGAATTTTGGTATTTTTCGTGAATTTAATTCCATACAAGCGAGTTGCAAGTCCAAAAACTCCTTTTTTCACATGTTCCAATTCAAAATACGGACGCAACATTTCATCGTTAACTGCATATTTTTCATCTTTCAATTTATCGGAATAATATGACCAGTCCCAAGGTTCAATTTTGAAATAAGCACCATGAGCGTCGGCGTAAGCCTGAACTTCAGCATATTCTTTTTCAGCTGCAGGTTTGTAAGCCAAGCGGAGTTTATCAAGCAAATCATATACATTTTCCTTCTTTTCAGCCATACGGTCGATCAATTCATAATCTGCATACGTTTTGTAGCCCAACAAATTAGCAATTTTCAAACGAGTATTAGCAATTTTCTTTACATTTTCACGATTGTCAAATTCACCTCCCATCAGGCATTTCGTTGCATTTGCCATATATAATTCGCGACGCAAATCACGGTTTTCGGCATATTGCATAAAAGGTCCAAAAGAGGTAGCTTTCAGATTAAGCAACCAACCTTCTTTGCCTGCTTTTTTGGCATTGGCAGCAAGCATATCCATAAAATCGGCAGGTAAACCGGAAAGTAAAGTTTTATCGGTAATCAACAGGCTGAATTTATTGGTTTCTTTCAAAACATTTTGTCCGTATTGCAAAGTCAGCATGCTCAAATCCTTTGTCAATTCACGATAGATAGCTTTATCGGCTTCCGACAAATTAGCTCCGTTATTTGCAAAACCATCGTAGGTTTCTTTCAAAAGCATTTTTTGTTCAGGAGTCAGTTTTAGTTTATCTTTTTGATTATAAACAGCTTTCACACGGGTAAATAATTTTTCATTCAAGCGAATGGAATTAGAATGTTCACTCATCAAGGGTGAAATTTTCTCGGCAATTGCCTGCAATTCATCACTGGTTTCCGAGCTCAACAAATTATACAAAGGCGAACTTACTTTGGTTAGCAATGCTCCTGATTTTTCGAGTGCCACAATGGTGTTTTCAAAAGTAGGAGTTTGAGGATTATTGATAATTTTATCAACCTCAACGGTATGTTGCTTCATGGCTTCATCAAAAGCCGGAAGATAATATTCTGTTTTCAGTTTATCAAAAGGAATGGTTTGATGCGGAGTGTTATACGTTTCGAAAAACGGATTCCCTGCTAAAGCCGTAGCGGCCAATGACAATGCGGACATAAATAATGTTAGTTTAGTTTTTTTCATTCTTATAAAGTGTGATTTTTTAATTATTGTATTCGGTGAATATTTTAATACTACTAAATGGACACTATTCTTTTACCAATTTTTGAATATATTGATTATCAGAAGTTTCAACCCTTAGTATATAAATTCCTTTCGGGAAATCAGTAATATCTATGACTCCCGATTGAGACGGCTGAATCTGAGTTTTAAGTAATTGACCGTTTAGGCTACTGATCTGCCAGAATTTAATTCTATAATCCAATGAATTAATGTAATAAATCCCTTTGGAAGGATTCGGATAAACCGGAATTTTTTGAATACCGTTATTTTTGATTTCCGGGAGAGATGTGGTATCGCTGTAAGATGCCGTAATGATTTCCAACCGTTTTCCCTTTTGCAAGGCAACTTCACTGTTGAAATCAAACGGCATGTAAGCGGTTACCAGATCGCCTGTATTTCCGCCCCAAAACTCAAATTTCGATTCAATCAGATTCGGTTCATTACCAACAAAATTGGAATAATTAATGGATGTAACTTTACGCCAATCATGATATATCGGCAATGACAAAACTTTTTTTGTTTCCATACCTTTGACATCGTAAACATAATCATACCTCAAATCATTTTCCCAGAACATGACTTTCCAGTGCTGATATATTTCAGATTTCAATTGATTATCAGGCGTATATTGGTACTCAATATTTTGCGAATTTTCCCAAAATGAATAATCTGAATTCCATGTTTTATTCCGCTGAACACGCACATTGGAAGTTCCGATATAATAAAACCAATCGTTTAATTGAGAATTTAACCAGTCAGTACCAATTGTTTTCGTCCTGACAAGCTCCCCGGTCAGTGATTGTGTCGAATTATAATAATAAATTGATTGATACTGAGTATTCAATAGTCCGGATTGATAGGTACTTACTGTAACGGTATCGGCATTACCATCAGACTTATATTGGAAATCAGTTTTCAGACTTAATATCCAGTTGTTCGCTTCATTCCGGTACTCCTGTTTTGAACTTAACAAATTGCCGGTATAAAGGTAGTTGATTTTTTTTAACGGATTTGAAATTTCTTTACCGGTATCAGTGAATGTTTCGGAATTTAAACGACCGTTTAGGTATTCAAAATCAATTCGGTACACATTATACCAGTTTGAATTTTTCCAGACTTTTTCCCATTGAATTTTATTTCCGTTACCAACGGATACCATTTCTTTCTGGCTCAATCTTACTTTGTTGTTGCCAACAATATAATATTTTGTTTCAACAGCGATATTGCCCTCATTATCATATAAATATGAATATTGATAAGTAGTATCATTATCAAAAACATTCAATTCGGTGATTAACCTCTTATGATTTGCTGAAAATAAATTGGAAGATATTATAATAACCGATTGTAACATTAAGAAAATCAGTATCGTGAAAGTGTTTCTCATTCAGGAAATATAGCTGTAAATATTTTTTCAAAAATACATATAATTATTCAAAACTACAAATTGCAGATTTTAGTGATTCCAGAGCTTGAAAGCACTTATTATTTAAAGTCTAACCCTTAAATTTGATCGATATAAGCTAGTAATTGTAATCGAAAACTTTATAAATAAAAACATCCCAAATTAATATCTGGGATGATAATATTCATTTCAATTTTACACTTTTATTTTCTGATAAATCTCACATATCTGGGTTCGGTGGGCATATAGCTTTCATTATCCCATAATGTGCTGGTTATCATTAAATCAGCACTATAGCGGTTGCAGGCAATTGGTACATTGTGAATCCTGCATTGGCGCAGTAACATTTGAATATCAGCTTCATGTGGTTGTGCATTCAAATCATCTATTAAAAATACAGCTAAATTAACTTGATTTCGTACAACAAGGGCGGCTATTTCAGCATCTCCCCCAAGAGGACCCGAGTTCATGCAGGTTAAATCCACTATCACTCCTTTTTCATTCATCGCTCTTTCAATTAGTTTACCGGTCGTTCCGGTACAAACCAATTTATGTTTCGATAGCATATCAGCATTATATACAGCCCAATCGACCATATCGGCTTTACGATTGTCATGCGCAACCAATGCAATTGTAAGTTGTTTCTTCATATCTTAAAATTTTTATCATTTATTTTACAAAGTTAAGTATCTTCTTATTAAAACAAATAGAGTTTTCAAAAGTTCTTGAAAATTTAATAAGAGGCTTGGCGATGTTAGAATATTTTTATACTTTTGCGAATCACTGCAAACGTTTGCATAATCTTATAATCATGAAAAAGATAAGTTTATTATTCGCTATTTTGATTTCATTCAGTCTTTCAGCAAAGCATGTAAAAACAGGTATTGAAGTTTTACGCGATCAGAATTTTAAAATTCTGGAGGGTAAACGAGTTGGATTGATTACGAATCCCACAGGAGTTGACAGTCAGTTGAAATCCACAATCGATATTTTATTCGAAGCCAAAAACGTGAAGTTGGTTGCACTATTCGGACCTGAACATGGCGTTCGTGGTGATATTTATGCCGGCGATCATGTGGAAGATGCAACCGATCCAAAAACCGGACTTCCTGTATATTCGCTTTATGGAAAAACACGGAAAGCTACTCCCGAAATGATGAAAGGAATCGACGTTTTGGTTTATGACATTCAGGATATCGGATGTCGCTCTTATACCTTTATAAGCAGTATGGGACTGGCTATGGAGACTGCCGCCGAAAATAATATCGAGTTCATAATACTCGATCGACCAAACCCGTTGGGCGGTGAAAAAATAGAAGGAAATTTGGCTGAAGATTCCTTTATTTCATTTGTAAGCCAGTTCAAAATACCCTATCTTTACGGGCAGACCTGCGGAGAATTGGCGTTGATGTTGAATAATGAAAACATGCTGAACAAGAAGTGTAAACTGACCGTTATTAAAATGAAAGGCTGGCATCGGAAAATGAATTGGGAAGATACAGGTTTAGAATGGATTATTGCATCACCGCACATTCCAAATAAAACTTCCTCCTATTTTTATCCGATAACAGGAATTTTAGGTGAATTGGGTTATGTTTCAATCGGAGTTGGTTACACACTGCCTTTTGAAATTATGGGCGCACCGTGGATTAAAGCTGTAGATCTTGCAACGGCAATGAATAAATTAAATCTGGCAGGTTTGAAATTCCGTCCGATTTATTTTAAACCATTTTATGCGAACTTCAAAGATGAAAATTGTCAGGGAGTTCAGATTCATATTATGGATTACCGAAAAGCAAAACTTGCAGAGGTTCAGTTTTACCTGATGCAGGAATTATACAAACTTTATCCTGACAAAGCTGTATTCAAGAATGCGAATAAAGCTCGTTTCAATATGTTCGATAAAGTGTCGGGGAGCGATCAAATACGGCTTAAATTTTCTGAAAACTATCTTTTCGATGACATTAAAACGTATTGGAACAAAGATGTGGAAAATTACCGAACACTTTCAAAGAAATATTATCTATATAATTAATTAAGATGATACACAATTTTCTGTCTGCCATAAAAAGACACATATCTGAAAAGCGCATATATACAGATGATATGCGGCTATTGGCTTGGGGGACCGATGCAGGATTTTACCGCTTGATTCCTCAGGTGGTTATTCAATCGGCTAGCGAAACTGAAATAATTGAAATACTCAAAACCGCTGATAAATACAATCTCCCGATCACATTTCGTGCAGCGGGAACAAGTCTTTCCGGTCAGGCAATCAGTAATTCCATCATGGTGATTGCCGG
>JBBRTR010000082.1:0-12668 GCA_038244215.1 Bacteroidales bacterium | reverse complement strand
TTATATTTCAATAATGTACCCAATAAAGATTCCATTGCGCCGATGTCGGAATATATTCGTGAAGATATAATCAGAATGATGGAAAGTTTTGAGTGGAAAAAATGAAAAATGAATTTTTAAAATTAGGCGAAGCAAGCATTTTAATTACAGAGGTGACTGAAAATGTTGACGAACTATTGAAATTATTTCAGCTATCTGATTCCGAGGAAATTGAATTTAATAATATTGTTTCTGACAAACGAAAACTTGAATATCTCGGCGTGAGAATTGCATTAAAAGAATTATTAAATAAAAAGCCGGAGATTAACTATGATGAAAACGGGAAACCTCATCTGGCAGACGAAAGTTTTCATATTAGCATTTCGCATACAAAAAATTATATCGCGGTCATGATTCACCCGAGCCGGAGAGTAGGCATCGATATTGAATTCAGGAACGACAAAATTCAGAAAATATACAAACGCTTTTTAAGCGAAACAGAGCAACTTCATTTATCAAACATTAATGATATTAGACCTTTACACATAGCGTGGTCAGTGAAAGAGGCTTTATATAAAATTATTGGAAAAGAAGCTGTCGATTTTGCAAAACAACTGGAGATTCTTCCTTTTGAGCTACAGAATTCCGGGCAATTGGCAGCAAAACATGTTCTTTCAGAGAAAAAATTTGAACTATATTATAAGATTACAACAGACTATACATTAGCATATTGCGTAGAATAAAAATTCAATTTCAATTATGAAAAACATTTATAAGACAATTCTTTTAAAACGCGAATTAAATCAGAAAATGCTGGCAGTTTTGCTCGATCCTGATCAATGTCGAGGAAGTTTGCTTTCGAGTACAATTGCAGAATTAAAATCAAATGCACCGGATTTTATTTTTGTTGGCGGAAGTCATACGGTTCGTTCAGTCGATTCTCTGATTGAAGTGTTGAAAGAAGAAACCAAATCGGATATTGTTTTATTTCCGGGCGATGCTTCTCAATTTACCACAAATGCCGATGCCTTATTGTATTTGTCTCTTTTGTC
Organism: Bacteroidales bacterium; assembly: GCA_038244215.1. Classification (GTDB taxonomy): domain Bacteria; phylum Bacteroidota; class Bacteroidia; order Bacteroidales; family Paludibacteraceae; genus Paludibacter. The sequence continues at coordinate 11,637 of JBBRTR010000082.1, read as the reverse complement.
GGGCAGAAATGCAGAATTTTTAATCGGACAACACATAATATCTTCTGTTTCAATAAAAAATTCGAATATTGAAGTTATTCCCACTGGATATATTTTGATTGATGGAAATAAAACCAGCTCGGTTGAATATATCAGCAATACGCGACCAATTCCACGCGACAAAAAAGAAATAGCACTCTCAACAGCCGTTGCAGGTGAATTATTAGGAATGAAATTAATTTATCTCGAAGCTGGAAGTGGTGCTAATCTTGAAGTTCCACCCGAAATGATTCGTTATGTAAGTGAAGGTTTATCCATACCACTCATAGTTGGCGGTGGAATTAAAACGTCCGAACAACTTAAACTGGCCTATGAAGCCGGTGCTGATCTGGTGGTAGTTGGGAATATATTCGAATCAAATTCTAAGAAAATTTCAGAGTTCGTAGCTGTTACAAAACCCAACAAAACAGTTCACGAAGAGTAACAAACTTCCGGAGAGTCTTTGTTTTAATGACATTGAGTTTGCAATCGGCACAAAATAAAATCTTCGTCAATTTTGGATGATCGACCCAACGAGGGGATGAACAACCGGGAATACTTGTACGATCGACCCAACGAGGGGATGAACAACCGAGAATACTTGTACGATCGACCCAACGAGGGGATGAACAACCGAGCATCCTTGGATGATTGGCCCAACGAGAGGATGAACAACCGAGCATCCTTGGATGATCGACCCAACGAGAGTATGAACAAACGGGAATACAAAATATGGAGGTAATATACAATTAGAACCCTCAATCCAACACTTATTTAAGCACCGGAGTCATGGATTTCCGATCAAAAAACGGATTCTTCGAGGAACAACTAATCGGAATGCCGTAGATATTACTGCAACCCGGCATCAAATTCAGTTCCTGAGCCACACGACCAACCGAAAACATGACACGGCTATCCACACGATGGTCAGCTGCAACCGAACAAGCTGAACCTATTGCAATCCCTACATCAACCGAGTTCAACGAACAAGGAACTTCAGGAAATTGCATTTTTTCTGCACATGTATCAAACCCGCAATAACCACAGTTTAGGTTATGAATCTGCTGTTTTGTTCCAATCAACACAATTACCTCTGCATGAAGAATATTTGCGGCATCTCTCAACATGAATTTCAATCCTGACTTTTTGCTGTACTTCAACATGGCTTCCGATAACTGTTGAATCGTTTCACCTGTAATCAAAGCAACTTCAATTATATCAAAGCCTTTGCCTTTTGGTGCAGTTCGGGCAGCAGTCATCATTTCGTTTGCAACCTGTAAAAGTCGTGCGGTGCGTGTATCTCGTTCGTTTATTAGCATATATTTTTTCAAAGCGTACAGCGGCTTAAAGCCGCTTGGAGCGTTAATGTTTTAATGTGAGAAATTTGTCTAAGCGTAGGCGCATAGTCGCTTTAGGCCGCTTGTCGCGTTGGTGATTAAATGAGATAAGGAAACTATATAAAATCTTCATCAAATTTATCCTGAATCAATAAATTAGTTAACTTGTGAATCTGCTCCTGGTTTATTTGAAAAATATCCATTCCTAATTGGATATTTACAAGAGTGCCATTTCTTTTTCCGATATAATCAGGAAAAGATGAAAATTCCCAATCCTCGATTCTATCAATAAGCTTTGCTAGCATAGGGTTTTGATGAACATACATGAAACAATTCAACGCATAATCATCTTTTGCATTGTTCAAAATCTTTGCTTTTGTTTTATGAGCAAAGAGATTACCTTTTCTTCCGATTTGGTTGTTTAGAGCCTGAGTATACGAGCTTAATAAAGTTCCAAACGATTGAGACAATAATTGCATATCTTCTCTTTTCTTTAACTTGGAGAATTTTACACCTTCAGCATTTACTTTTAAAATAATGTGAAAATGATTAGGCATAAGACAATATGCTAAGATGTCTGCATAAGGCAAAATGTAATTTCTTATCTTTTTTATAAAGAAAAGATAATTATCCCGATTATAAAACAAAAGCTCATTACTTCGGTTGTAAACGTGGCATGTACAGTCTTCTATAAAATGCATGGCCTTTTACTCATTCATCCTACAAGCGGCTTAAAGCCGCTGTGAGGTCAGTTTCCCCAAAATCAATTCATCCAACAATCCATTTGTCGCCACAATTTCTCTTCCAAATAAATAATTATTTCCTCCTTTGTAATCACTAACTGTACCACCGGCTTCTTTTACAATAACTGCACCTGCGGCAACATCCCAAGGTTTCAGGTCGTATTCCCAGAATGCATCAAAACGACCACAGGCTACGTAAGCCAAATCGGTTGCGGCAGAACCCAAACGACGAACTCCACGTGCGTTTCTCATGGTCCATTCCAAAAATTCCATATAACTTTCTATTTTACTGAAATCATTATACGGAAAACCGGTCGCCAAAAGTGAATCATGAATATCAGCACGTTTTGAAACATGAATCGGTTCGCCATTCAAAAATGAACCACCATCTTTCCATGCATAAAAACATTCGTCGTGACCTACTTCGTAAATCACTCCAAGAACGAGTTCATCACCATCCAACAATCCAATGCTGACAGCATAAATTGGCACACCCTGAATAAAATTGGTTGTACCATCCAATGGATCAATCACCCAGTTAAAACGTTCTCCGTTCTTATCGCTAGTTCCTTCTTCGGCAATAAAACCGGATTCAGGCAGCAACAATGAAAGCTTTTCTATTATTTGTTTTTCAGATGCTTTATCGACATAACTCACTAAATCGTGTAAGCCTTTCGTTTCAATTTTATTTTCATTGAAAGTTTTGCGTTCTTCAGCCATAAATTTACCGACTATTCGGGCAATTTCGCAAGTGGCAAGGCAAAGTTGTTGGTTAGTTGGTGTCATAATATCTTATTTTTTTAATCCTGCAATTCCTTCTTTCAACGAAGCAATTTTACTTTCAGCATCAGCTTTTTTCTTACGTTCAGCTTCAACCACTTCCTGTTTAGCATTGGCCACAAAACGCTCATTACCCAGTTTTTTCATTACCGATTCAATAAAGCCTTCGAAGTAAATAATTTCTGCTTCCATTTTGGCAATTTCCTCTTCTACATTAATTAAATTTCCGAGAACGATTGAGTATTCTGTGGTGCCAACAAGGAACGAAACTGATCCAGTCGCTTTTTCAGCAACATTTTCAATATTTTCTAAATTGCCCAGTTTTCCTATCACGGCATCGAAGTCAGCTTGGTGTTCACCGGTAATTTGCAGGTTCAGCACTTCTTTATTTGGAATGTTCTTTTGCAAACGAACGGTACGAATTCCGGCTATAATTTCTTTGGCATTTTCAAACTCTGCAATCAGTTTTTCATCAACTGCAGTTGCTTTTGGTTGCAATACCACCATAATACTTTCACCGTCTTTGCGTTCTTCCAGCGCATGCCAAAGTTCTTCCGTAATAAATGGCATAAACGGATGAAGCACTTTCAACAAAGAATCGAAGAAACCAAGCGTTGCTTTATAAGTCGTTCGGTCAATCGGTTGTTGATAGGCAGGTTTTGCCATTTCCAAATACCAGGCTGAGAATTCGTCCCAAAACAATTTGTAAACTGCCATCAAAGCTTCTGACAAACGGTATTTGCTGAATAAGTCATCAATTTCCACCAACGTTTTATTTAGCTGCGAATCAAACCATTTTACTGCCATACGAGCCGACTCCGGTTGTTCAATATCAGCAACTTCCCAACCTTTTACCAATCGGAATGCATTCCAAATTTTATTATTGAAATTACGACCTTGTTCACAAAGACTATCGTCATAAGGCAAATCGTTTCCTGCAGGCGAAGTAAGCAACATACCCAAACGAACTGCATCCGCACCATAAAGTGCAATCAAATCCAGGGGATCGGGCGAGTTTCCTAACGATTTAGACATTTTACGACCTAACTTATCGCGCACAATACCTGTCAAATACACATTTTTGAATGGCTTTTCGCCTTTATATTCATATCCGGCAATTATCATACGTGCCACCCAAAAAAACAAAATTTCCGGAGCAGTTACTAAATCATTAGTAGGATAATAATAATTTATATCTTCGTTTTCTGGGTTGTTGATACCATCAAAAACCGAAATAGGCCACAACCATGATGAAAACCAAGTGTCTAAACAATCTTCATCCTGTCGCAAGTCATCAATTGATAATTCATAATTGACAATTAATAATGCTTTTTGATAAGCTTCTTCTTTACTCAAAGCCACAACAAAACCTCCTTGCGGTAAGAAATAAGCAGGAATGCGATGTCCCCACCAAAGTTGACGTGAAATGCACCAGTCTTTCACATTTTCCATCCAATGACGGTAAGTATTTTTAAATTTCGCAGGATACAATTGAATTTCATCGCTCATAACTGCGGTCAAAGCTGGTTTTGCCAATTCTTCCATTTTCATAAACCACTGCATCGAAAGTTTTGGCTCGATAACGGCGTCGGTTCGTTCTGAATAGCCAATTTTATTGGTATAATCTTCCACTTTTTCAAGCAATCCGGCAGCTTCTAAATCTTTTACAATTTGTTTACGAACCTCAAAACGATCCATGCCTGCATATTGTGCACCGTTTTCATTCAATGTTCCATTATCATTAAAAATATCGATAGAAGGCAAGTTGTATTTTTCACCCAACATGTAATCGTTCACGTCGTGAGCCGGCGTAACTTTTAAGCAACCAGTTCCGAATTCAATATCTACATATTCATCCTCAATAACCGAAATAGATCGGTTAATCAATGGAACAATTACTTTTTTGCCTTTTAAATGAGCATTCTTCGCGTCATTCGGATTGATACACATAGCGGTATCACCCATGATTGTTTCCGGCCTTGTAGTTGCAACCACAGCGTATTGTGGCTCTTCAACTCCCCCTTTAGGGGGTTGGGGGGCATCTATTTTATATCTTAAATAATATAGCTTCCCCTGTTGTTCCTTAAAAATCACTTCTTCATCCGACAAAGCGGTCAGTGCTTTTGGATCCCAGTTTACCATACGAACACCGCGATAAATCAAGCCTTTTTCGTACAAATCAGCAAATACTTTCAACACACTTTCGGAGCGTAGCTCATCCATAGTGAATGCCGTACGATCCCAATCGCACGAAGCACCGAGCTTTTTCAACTGTTCAAGTATAATTCCACCGTGTTTGTGAGTCCAATCCCAAGCATGACGCAGAAATTCGTCACGAGTCAAATCAGTTTTTTTGATACCTTCGGAAGCCAGTTTAGCCACTACTTTTGCTTCAGTAGCAATAGAAGCATGATCCGTTCCCGGAACCCAGCACGCATTTTTACCTTGCATACGTGCCCGACGAACCAACACATCCTGAATAGTATTGTTGAGCATGTGCCCCATGTGCAATACTCCGGTTACGTTGGGCGGTGGTATGACGATGGTGTACGGTTCGCGACCGTCTGGTTTTGAACTAAAAAATCCATTGTCTAACCAATATTGATACCATTTCGATTCGATGTCTGTTGGGTTGTACTTACTTGCGAGTTCCATTATTTATTTATGATTTACTGAATTACAATTTACTATTTAGGATTACCCCTATTAATTAATCATTTCTGTTTCAGAGCTATAAATTTGCTTAACTCTGAAAAATTTCAAGACTGCAAAGATAATTAAAATTGAGTGTATCAGAAAATAAAATTTTCTATCTTTGTAACCTAATGTAAAACACAAATTCCATGAAAAGAATAATCAATACACCCAACGCACCCGCAGCTATCGGGCCATACAGTCAGGCCGTTGAAGCAAACGGAATGTTATTTATTTCCGGTCAGATTCCGATAAATCCATTGATAGGTAAAATTGAAGCTACCGATGTTACTGGACAAGCAGAACAGATTTTTGCCAATATAAATGCAATTTTAACTGAGGCTGGATATGCATTTTCTGATGTTGTAAAATCGACGGTTTTTTTATCAGATATGGCAGACTTTGCTGGAATGAATGACGTGTATAAGAAATATTATTCTACTGAATGTCCGGCTCGTTCTGCTTTTGCAGTAAAAGCTTTGCCATTGGGTGCTTTGGTAGAAATTGAAACAATAGCGGTGAAATAAATTTCAACTTTTCCAAAGTTTTAAACTTTGGAAAAGTTAAATGCTTCCAAATCGCATTCCTCTCAACAAATCGCCGATTTCCATGCGTTTTTTTCCGGGAGCCTGAACTGATTTTAGTGAAATAAACCCATCTTTTAATGCTATTTTAGCAAATTTCTTTTGATCGGTTATTACCGTTCCAACTGAAAGATCGTGGTTTTCAAATATTTTTTCGGCGTCAAATACTTTCAAAATCATTTTCTCAGCTTGATTTGGAAATTGAATACTCATCCATGCAGTTGGATAAGGCGATAAGCCACGAATAAAATTATAAACTTCTTCGACATTTTGATTCAAATTAATTTCGCAGGTTTCTTTGAAAATTTTCGGTGCCGGTTTCAAAATTAATTCTGGATGCATGAATTGCGCTTGGTCAACAGCATCGGTTTTGCCTTCAACTAATAAATCTACCGTTTTCCTAACTAATTCGGCTCCCAACATCATAAGTCGGTCATGAACTAATTCGGCATTATCAGTTTCTGAAATCGCAAGTTTTTCTTGCAAAATAATTTTGCCGGTATCAATTTCATGCGTTAGAAAAAAGGTGGTTGCGCCGGTTTCTTTTTCACCATTCATGATGGCCCAATTGATAGGCGCAGCACCACGATATTGTGGTAATAATGAGGCATGTAGATTAAATGTTCCGAATCGAGGCATATTCCAAACTACTTCAGGCAACATTCTGAAAGCAACAACAATCTGTAAATCGGCTTTTAAGCTTCTCAATTCTTCAAGAAAAACCTCATCTTTTAGCTTTTCGGGCTGCAACAGTCTTAAATTTTGCTCAAGCGCATATTGCTTTACTGCTGAATACTGAACTTTATATCCACGTCCTGCAGGTTTGTCGGGCATTGTAATCACACCCACGACATTATAATTATTTTCGACTAATATTTTGAGGCTTTCCACCGCAAATTCCGGCGTGCCCATAAAAACTATTTTCATCATAAAAGAAGTTTGAAATTTGAAAGGTTTGAAGTTTGAAAGTTAAGTCTTAAATTTTCCCCTTTAGGGGTTAGGGGTCTCAATTCCGTTTATCCACACCCCATAACAATTTACTCTTCAAGGTATCAAAAAATGTATGGTTCAATTGTTTAATTATTTTAATCGTGAAATCAGCTTTTGTAATTCTCAGTTTGGTTTTTTGATCCAAAACTATGGAACGACCATCCAACGCCATCAAAAAACTGCGGCTGCGACTGTGAACTTCCAAATCGATTGTCCAGGAATCAGGAACAATTAACGGTCGAACATTCAAGCTGTGGGACGCAACAGGTGAAAGAATAAAGTTTTGCGACTGAGGAACAACCAAAGGACCACCAACGCTCATCGAATAAGCAGTAGAACCTGTCGGAGTTGCAACAACCAATCCATCAGCCTGATACGTGTGAACCATTTCGCCATTTACACTTGCATTAATGCTTATCATCGAAGAACTGTCCTGTTTTTGTACCGAAACTTCATTTAAAGCGTAGGGATATTCTAAAACCGTTCCATCCAAAATTTCAACATGCAACAAGGATCTTTCTTCTATAAAATATTCTTTTAAAAGCAGCGAATTCAAAGCAGACAAAATATCTTCATTCGGAATATCTGCCAAAAAACCAAGCCTTCCGGTATTTATTCCTAAAATCGGGATATTCTTTCGTCCGATTCTCGCAGCAGTATTTAAAAAAGTACCATCACCTCCAATACTTAATGCAATATCTGCTAAAAACTCATCATTTTTAATTATCTCAGTATGTTCCATATTGCATTCGCCATTTTCGCGAACGAAATCATACAATTCTTTTTCAAGTAGTATGACAACTTCTTTGTCTTTAAAAAAATCGAAAAGAACTTTAATATGTGAAATAATTACGGTTCGATAAATATTTCCAAAAACGGCAATTCTCATAATTCTGAATTTTTAGCGTAAACAATATCAGTTCCTTTTTATTAAATCAGGTTCAATCTTCGATTTCCAACGACTGTAACCCTCCGAATTCATATGTAACATATCCTTCAAATATAAACTTTTATCAAGAGTTCCATCTGCATTTAACATTAGATCCCAGATATCTATAAATTTAATATCTTTACTTTTTTCAGCAATTTGTTTTAGCTCTGAATTTGCCTCTTTGAATTTAGTAAAATAAGCTGTTCTGGATGGACTTGGTTTAATGGAAATTACCAAAATATCTGTACTTGGAAACCACACCCGAATTAATTGTATAAAGCAGTTGAAATCATCAATAAAACTTTCAACTGTTTTTGTCTTACTAGTCAAATCATTATCTCCTTCATAAATCACAATTTGAGTCGGGTTGTAAGGTACAACAATTTGATTAAAATAATAGATCAGGTCGGTCATAACGGAACCTCCAAAAGCTCTATTTATCACATTTGAATTTGGAAAATCAGTATAAATTGATTTCCATTTAGTAAAAGTAGAACTGCCCACAAACAAAACAACATCATTTTTAATGCCGTTTTTGGAGTCTTCATTCTGAAAATTTAAAATGTCATTTCTCCAGATTGAATCTCTCTGGTATTGAGCATTTAAGCTTATAAAAACAGAAAAAAATACCAGAAGAATTACTGAAAATCGTTTCATCATAATTTAGCTTTAAAATCATTCAAGAAATTATTATTAGCTCTGAAATTCAGCACTCAAAAATTTTTAGCTATTTTTGCAACTGATTTCAATTTAATCACGAAAATAGTAATGCAAAGGAACTAAAAGAAACAGAAACCTGCAAATATTTTAAATACAAGTTAATAAAATCAATACGTTTGAGTTTCAGAAGAAATTTATATGATTATTTCTCCATAATATTAACTATGTGTCAACAATTGAGCTCAAACTAATGTTTCAATACTAAATCAAAAAGATGACAAAACTAAGCGTAAATATAAACAAAATAGCAACTTTACGTAATGCCCGCGGAGGAAATGTTCCAAATGTTACACAAGTTGCCTTGGATTGTGAGCGATTTGGAGCTGAGGGTATTACGGTTCACCCACGTCCCGATGAGCGTCATATTCGACGTTCCGACGTATTTGAATTAAAACCTTTACTAACAACAGAATTCAATATCGAAGGATATCCATCACCCGAATTTATCAAATTGGTAACATCAGTAAAACCACATCAGGTTACGCTCGTTCCCGATCCACCTGAAGCACTAACTTCTAGCGCAGGTTGGGATACAGTTAAAAATCAAGATTTTCTAAAGAAAGTGGTTGCTGAATTTCATCAATTTGGAATTCGAGTTTCTATTTTTGTAGATACGAATCTGAAAAACATTGAATTCGCAGCCAAAACAGGAACTGATCGGGTAGAATTATATACTGAACCTTACGCAACCAACTATCCGATAAACCGGGAAGAAGCAATTGCTCCATTTGTGGAAGCAGCAAAGCTGGCTAAATCACTCGGACTCGGTATAAATGCAGGGCATGATTTAAGTCTTGAAAATCTGGCTTATCTTCATACTCAAATTCCATGGATCGATGAAGTTTCGATTGGACATGCTTTAATTGCCGATTCACTCTACTTTGGACTGGAGAATACAATAAAACTATATAAAAAACAGTTAGAATAGATGTATAAAGGAAAAACGGTACGAAATTTGATAATTAACTATACAAAATCCTAATTTAAATAAAAATGAACCTACTGCTAATTTTGCAAGCCGCTCCGGCTGTTACACAAGCTATCACAGCACCTGTAGAAAAAACCGAAATGAATTTATGGACAATGGCGACCTACGGAGGTCCTATAATGATTGTGTTGGCCGCCATGTTTGCACTTGGAATCTATTTGTTCATCGAAAGATTTGTTACTATTAAACAGGCTTCTCAAGAAGACAAATCATTTATGAACCGGATTAAAGATTATATTTATGATGGAAAGATCGATGCGGCACTGAAGCTCTGTCGTGACATCAACACCCCAACTTCACGCATGGTGGAAAAAGGAATCAGCCGGTTAGGTCGTCCAATGAGCGATGTACTGGTTGCTATCGAAAATGTAGGAAATATGGAAATTGCCAAATTGGAAAAAGGGTTGGTAATCATTGCTTCCATATCTGGTGGCGCACCAATGTTAGGATTTCTCGGAACAGTAACCGGAATGGTCACCGTGTTTTATAATATGTCGCAAAACAGTGGCGGAACCATTCAACTTGGCGATTTGTCAACCGGTATGTATCAGGCTATGGTAACTACAATTGGTGGTTTGATAGTCGGAATTATTGCTTATTTTGCCTACAATTATTTAGTTTCGCGCGTTGACTCAGTAGTACGGATTTTGGAATCGAAAACGATGGAATTCCTCGATTTATTAAATGAACCCGTGAAATAATTTTCCATTTTTTCAATTCTCGACTTTTATAAATATTATGGGATTAAAAAAAAGAAATAAAATTGAAGCATCATTCTCCATGGCCTCCATGACAGATATTATCTTTTTGCTGCTTCTTTTTTTCGTTATATCTTCCACCATGTCATCGCCAAATGATATAAAGCTGAATTTACCTCAAAGTAAAGCCAGCACTTCTACAAAATCGGTTATCGCCAAAGTGTCAATTGATGCGGAAGGCCATTATTTTGTTGCAAAAGGTAGTGCAGCTCCCGAACAAATAGCACCTGAGTTACTCGAATCGTATATAATGAATTTGGTGGCGCAGGACACAACAACGTACATTGCTCTTCATGCCGACCAGAACATTGCCTACAAAGAAGTTGTGAAAGTGCTTGACATTGCCAATCAGCATAAATTAAAATTAGTTATCGCGACAAAATCATCTGAAAAATAAACGTGAAGAAATCGAAATTATACGGTATAACGGGCTCAGCTTTATCCTGCATATTGCTTTTTCTCCTGCTATGGTTTATTATTCTTCCGGGACTTAAAAAGCCGGAGGATGAAGGAATTATGGTGAGTTTTGGTGAAACCTATGATGGTGGTGGATCTGTACAAACACCGGCACAAACTGCTCCAACCAAAATTGCTGTACCAAAGCCTGTTACTCCAAAACCTATAAAACAGGATATTCTTACACAAACAGACAATTCGGTGGCTATTGCTGAGCAAAAAAAGAAAGAAAAAGAAAAAAAGGAACAACAATTACTGGAGCAACAACGTTTAGATATTGAAAGAAAAGCTGCCGAACAAAAGCGGAAACAGCAGGAAGCTATTGATAAAGCCAATTCCATGAACGGCATGTTCGGAAACTCAAATTCGAAAGGAAAAGGGAATTCTACAGGTGACACTCAACAAGGGAATCCTGTTGGGAAGGGTTCAGCAGGTGGAAATTCTTGGTCGCTGAATGGTAGAAGTTTAACTGGGTCGCTTGTGTCACCAAGTTATAACCGAGATGTTGAAGGAAAAGTAACGGTCAATATTAGGGTTGATCAAAATGGCAATGTGAGCAGTACATCCATAGGTTCACCAACAACGATCTCTGATTCCGAAACAATTAAAGCAGCTTTTGATGCAGCCAAAAGAACACA
>JBBRTR010000081.1:0-12739 GCA_038244215.1 Bacteroidales bacterium | reverse complement strand
TACTTCCTTGGGTGGATATTCTCCCAAAATCCCCATTTTTTTCGAATATAGGTTTCCGTAATATGCCACAATTCGTTTGAAAGGTAAAATAGCTCCTTTTATCGGATAAATATGTTTTTTAGCCGGCCAATAACCCATGGTATCGCCGTTGGCCAATGCTTTCATTTTATTTAAATAAGCAACAGTATCAACCGGTAATAGTTCTTTTTGCTCATTTATTTCTGAATTTTCAGAACTTTCTGAAGAAGTGCTTTTTGCAGAAGAACTTTTGGAAGAAGGGCTTTTTGAACAGCCAATCAGAATTAAAAGCATGACTGCTATAGGAACGATTAGTTTTTTCATAAAGGAATGGAATTTTTTATTAATTGGTTTAATGTATTTACAAATGGGATTTTTTTAAAGAAATAAATATGACCCCTAGCCCCTAAAGGGGAATGAAATTAGTATCGTCTCGTTTTATTTAGCTTTAGTTTTCACTAAATTTATGGAGATTATGTCTTAAAGTCGGCGATTTAGGAGTAAGCTACCAAATGCTGACTTTTTACTTGTTTACAGTAACCTTAAAATTACCACGCATAGCTTTGAGCAGTTTTTGCGGAGTGATTGTAGGAACAATAATTCTACGAACAGTCTGCAAAGGATAATCGGCATCACGTTTTGAGAAAAGTGTAAAGGAAATTTTAAAATACTTACTGAGTTCAGCGGCACCTTTGTGGTCATATACGCCGTTTGGATATGCCCAATATTCAACAGGCATAGCTACAATAGATTCGAGTTTCTTTTTCGGCTCAGCAACTTCCTTTAGCCAATCGGCAGCCTCTTTGTATTTAATTACCATAGTATGATCCCAACTATGCAAACCTATAGTGTGACCTTTTTTTGCTAATTGAGCAATTTGGTCTTTACTCATGTAATTCTTTTTGTTGTAGGTGATTGTCATGATAAAGAATGCTCCTCTGAATCCGTGTTTTTCTAATATAGGAGCAGCAATAGCAGCATGTTCTACACGTGAATCGTCGAAGGTAATCAAAAAAGGTTTATTAGGCAATTGCTTGTTATAAACCAGATAATCATAAAGTTGAGCAGGAGAAATGCTATGATATCCGCTATCAGCCAAAATTTTCATATGAGAGGCGAATATGGCTGGAGTTACCGCGTAATCACCTTTTGCATTTTCCATAATACGATGGTAGCACAATACGGGTATCTCGGGCTTTGCCATGATCTGTGCGTTCGTATTCTTTTTACTATTCTCTGAAGTACTTTTATTTTCAGCGGTTATAGCTGTTTCCGATATAGATTTGTTGTTGTTTTTGCTTGAGTTCGCACAACTGCTGAATGCTAACGCCAGCATCAACGTAAAAAGAGAGATTTTTTTTGTTTTCATTCTTTTATAGAAACTCTGATTCAAAAATAAAATAGCTTTTTATTTTAAAATACAAGTATTTAAATGGTTATTTATCAATGTTTTATTGTAATACCTGAATAGAACTTACTCAGATTCTTACAGAACGTAAAAGTAATCAATATTTTGTTTCGCACAACCATTTGCCGCTAAATGATTCATGTTATTTATTAACAAGGTTTTATCAAGTTATAGCAAAGGCCATCGCTTAAAGTGATGGCCTCATTACTAAATGATTAAGTGATTACCATATCCTCACTATTTCATTTGCAGGACGCCACATTTTGTCTCCTTTTTTTACATCAAAAGTGGAATAAAATTCGGGCATATTCGACAAAGGTCCAATCACCCGCCATTTGGCCGGTGCATGTTCATTGCTTTTTATTTGTGTGGCAATGGCTTCGGGACGCATATCCACCATCCATGCCAATGCATAACCCAAAAAGAACCGTTGACTCGGATTTAATCCGGCAATTAGTTCATTATCTTTGTATTGTTTCGTTTTTTTGAATGCTTCCAAACTCATGATAACACCGCCCAAATCGGCAATATTTTCACCCTGAGTGAGTTCTCCGTTAATATGAAGATTATCAACATCCACATAATCATTGAATTGTTTTACAATCATTTTGGTTTTAGCCGCAAAACGGGTGCTGTCTTCCGGTGTCCACCAGTTACTCAGATTGCCTGATTCATTGTATTTGCAACCCTGATCGTCGAAACCGTGTGTTATTTCATGTCCGAAAGTTCCACCTATTATGGCATACAATATAGCATCGTCGGGCATTTTGCCTTCATAACCCGGAACTATAATATTACAACCGGGGATAACTATTTCGTTATTTGACGGGTTATAATAAGCATTGTAGGTTTGTGGTTCCATATCCCATTCGGTACGATCGACCGGTTTTCCGTATTTTTGAATCATATAATTGAATTCCCATTTATTGGAATTAATCGCGTTTTTTGCATACGAACTGCGATCAATTTGAAGAGCGGTCATATCTTTCCATTTATCAGGATAACCAACTTTCATAATAACCGCATTCAATTTTTTCAGGGCTTTTTCTTTGGTGGTGGCACTCATCCAGTCGAGTGCTTTGATGCGTTCAGCAAAAACTGTTTTGATTGCATTACCAATTTCCACCAGTTTTTCCTTAGTTCCTTTCGGTAGATATTCACTAACATATACTTGTCCAACCAAATCACCTAATGATCCATCCGTTTGTTCCACTACGCGTTTCCATCTGGGTTTAGGCTCTTTTACACCCCGTAGCGTCGTGGCGTAAAAATTGAAATGTTCTGCGTATGTTTTGTCATCCAAATAAGAAGCCAATCCATTCAGCAAATGGAATTTTAGATAATTCTTCCAGTCCTCGGTCGGATATTTCTTTAGATAGCTGTTCAGTGCAGTCAAATATTCAGGTTGGGTGACAACGACTGAATCCACTTTAGATAATCCGACACCTTTCAGAAAAATATTCCAGTCCACGGCAGGAGTGAGGTTTGCAAGTGCTTTCAAAGTCATTTTATGATAATTTGTCAATGGATCGCGGGTATCTTCGCGTTTACGTGATGTTTTAGCCATATCCGTTTCCATTTCCATCAGTTTAGCAGCTGCAAGTTTTGCTTTTGAAGCATCATAACCCATGATTTCAAACATTTTTCCTACGTGAGCCACGAATTTTCTACGAATATCCTGAGCTTTAGTATCCGTATCAAGATAATAATTCCGGTCGGGCAGACTCAATCCACCCTGACTGATATATACCTGATATTTACTGCTATTTTTATCATCCTGAGCAAGATAAAAATTAAACAGTGGAGCTGACGAAATTGTATGTATATAGGCAGCTTCATTTATTACATCTTTCAAATCTTTAATCTTGTCGATTGCTTCGAAATCGTTTTTCAAATCGCTCAGACCGTTCTTATTTAATCGCGTGCTGTCCATTCCCGAGAAAAAGAAATCACCTATTTTCTGTTTGTTGCTTCCTTTTTCAGCGTTTGTAAGGGCTGCCGACGATTCGCATACTTGTCTGATTTGCATATTAATAGTATCCTGAATCAATGTCCAGATGCCGTTACTCTGCTCGCTGGCGGGGATAGGGTTTTGCTTAAACCATCTGCCATTGGCATATTCAAAAAAATCATCTCCGGCTTTCACCGTCGAATCGATATGTGAAACTAATGCATCTGGCTTTTCCATTCCGATTTTCGTGTGTTGACATGAGATATTAGTAACCAACATAAGGCCACCAATCAAACAATTCAATACTGAATTTTTCATTTGTGTGTTTTTTTTGTAGAGACGCGGCATGCCACGTCTCTACAATAGTTATTTAAACAATTTCAGTATTTATGCTTCTACTACTTCCATTTTCAAAATCTTATCTCCCTGACGGATAGCATCAATTACGTCCAGTCCCTCAAACACTTTTCCAAAACAGGTATGTTGACGGTCGAGGTGAGAAGTGTTCGTGCGGCTGTGGCAGATAAAAAATTGAGAACCGCCTGTGTCGCGTCCGGCATGAGCCATCGAAAGCACTCCACGATCATGATATTGATTGTCACCATCTAATTCGCATTTTATTTTGTAACCCGGTCCGCCAGTTCCTGTTCCATTCGGACAACCGCCCTGAATTACAAAATCAGGAATTACCCGGTGGAAAGTTAATCCATTATAAAAACCTTTTTCAATCAGGTCTGTAAAATTTTTTACCGTATTTGGAGCATCTTTTTCATACATTTCTGCTTTCATCACTCCCTTTTCTGTTGTTATAATCACTTGTTTCATAATTTGTTTCGTGCGTAGTCGCCACTTTCGTTTATTTATTTTGTTTGTTCTTTGTTTATAATGCGTTCTTATCTGTTTTGTTCAAAATTTTCTGTATTGAAGTCTTCGTCAATAAAGGGTTGTGACAAACAGAATGTCGTATTTACAATTTATTTTTATTTCTCTGCAAATTTCGGATAATTATAGCAAGTATGCAAATCTATATGGATTGATTTCTTTAGAATTTATAAATGCAAAGATATAATCTTTTAGAATAATGGATTATACTTCTAAATATGAATCCAAAATCATGCTCAGCAAACCTTCAAAAATAACTGATAGTAAATCTCCCACTCGAGATCCAAGCTTTTTACTTCTCATCAAATTTCATATCCTGAAATACGGTACACTTGAACAAAAACATTTTTTGTTTTGCTTTTTTCTTGATTGAAATAGCTAATTTTGCAGCAAAATTGAAGGAATTGAAAAAATACAGTAGTTATAAAGTAAATCCGATGTATGGATTTTTAGCGGTGCTTTGCATTGCTTCGGCATTGGGAAATCAGGGTTGGCAAACTTTATTTAATAATTTTGCAGTGGAAAAAGCTGGTGCTAACTCCGCTCAGGTAGGTGCTATTCAATCTTTTCGTGAAATACCGGGCTTACTTACTTTTTTTGCCGTCTATGTTTTGATGGTGATTGCCGAACATCGTTTTGCAGTTTATTCCATTCTTTTGTTGGGTATCGGGGTAATGATTACGGGTTTTTTCCCAACATTCGAAGGCTTAATTCTTACAGGTATGCTCATGTCTGTTGGATTTCATGCTTTCGAAACCGCCAATCAGTCACTTACTTTACAGTATTTTTCACCCGAACGTGTTCCATTAGTTTTGTCTAAATTTAGAAGTTATACTGCATTGACTAATATCGCCGCGGGTGTTTTTATCTGGTTAATGGCCGGATTTTTATCTTTCCAATGGATGTTTTTTATTATAGGAGCCTTGGTATTTTTGGCCGGAGTATATTCCTTACACAAGAATCCTGTGGATAAATTGCTTCCCCCACAACACAAAAAACTAATTCTGAAAAGGAAATACTGGTTGTATTATGTACTTAATTTTTTGAGCGGTTCTCGTCGTCAAATTTTCATGGTATTTGCTATTTTTATTTTGGTTCAGAAATACCATTTTTCCATTACGCATATCACCATTCTTTTTGTGATAAATAACATCATAACCTTTGTGTTGAGCCCTTATATAGGAAAAGCCATCAACCACTATGGGGAGCGAACCATGCTCACGGTAGAATATGTGTTTCTGATTCTGGTATTTTTGGGTTATGGCCTGATTGAGAATAGAATGGTAGTTACTGGTTTATATATTGTGGATAATTTGTTTTTTAGTTTTGCCATTTCCATTAATTCCTTTTTCCGTAAGCAAGCCGAACCGGCGGATATTGCACCTTCAATGGCGGTCGGTTTTACAATCAATCACCTCACTGCTGTATTTTTGCCGGTAGTTGGTGGACTTCTGTGGCTTTACAATTGGCGAATTCCTTTTCTTGGAGGTGCATTTCTTGCTCTTCTATCTCTTATTTTTGCTCGTTTTGTTCCGTCGAAGGAAAGTTTGTCTGCTTCTGCTACTTTAGTCAAATAAACTTCGGAATTTAAAACGTCTAATTTGTCTATTACTTTTCATTATTCAAAGTATCTTCATTCCAGCGGTTAACGTTATCGTTAATATAATCTCGTATTCTAAAATATTCTTCTTCATCGCGTACAATATGATCGTGAAAACGTGCTTGCCATTGGAATTTTTGTAGAGACGCAAAATCTTGCGTCTCTACGTGGGCAAAATTTGTTACCCCTATTTTAAATCCACGTATCACCGATGCAACGTTTTTAGATTGTGGTCCAAATTGGTTCATGGGTTTGGATGGGGATTTTTTGGTGTAGGGTTGTAGAGACGCAAAATTTTGCGTCTCTACGTTTGGTTCATTTGAATCGTTCGAACCATTTTCGTCATTGTTACCGTTATTATCATCATCATCGTTTATCATATCATCGGGTTTGCAAATGGTAAATAATAAATGAACGTGATTAGGCATAACGATAAATGTATCCATTATTACAAACGGGAAATGTTCAGGTATTTCGATGGCGCATTTGTGTGCCTGCATACCCAATTGCGACAAATTCATTGTGTTTTGTGGTAGAGACGCAAAATTTTGCGTCTGTAGTATATTGGGCGATCGTAGAGACGCAAAATGTTGCGTCTGTGTTATATTGGGCGATCGTAGAGACGCAAAATGTTGCGTCTCTACCCCTGACAATACCCGTGATATTTCCCCAAAATAATGCAACCGTCCATGTGTGCAAATGGTAATAAAATAGGTCGCGTTCGAACCATAATCCCAATCTGCCAATCGTGCAGATTGAATCCGATATTTATTTTGAAATTTTTTATTGCCGGACATATTTTGTTGTTTTGGTAGTGTTGTTTTTGGTGGTGTTGTTTTTGGTGGTAGAGACGCAAAATTTTGCGTCTCTACAGATTGCGTCGATATAACAACCTGCCACTCAAATAAAATAACCATCACACAGTGGCGCATACTTCTAAATTTCGTTTACATTCACTTTGCAAATATACATATTTATTTTACATAAAAGTCAGAGTGAATATTAGATTCACATTCTACTATTTTATTTTTCAGTCATATATATAATCCCGTGATACGCGGTTATAGTGTGGTTTAATAAAAATGTGCAAATGTTTATTATCCGTAACTTTACGGATTATATATATCTGTCGATATTTTGCATTATGATTTTGAATTTTATAATCTCCATATAAATATCTTTTACAAATTAGTTGAATTATATCATATTTCTATTAATATTTAGTATATGTATACTGTATTTTATTATTTATATTCAGTTATTCAGTATATGTATAATGATTGATCCGAATCCCATTTCGGTGTTTCACTTATGTTTTTTTATTTTTATTAATTATACAAACAAAATTGATATAATTATATTTAAGTTTAGTATATTTGTAGCGATATTTATCAAAATGAAACTTTTAAATATAATTTATATGTTGAGATTAGTAGTAAGTTCTGTTTTCAAAGCACGCGGAATTGAAAATCCGTATTATTTTCTTGTGAAACTGGGTTTGTCGCCTTATACAGCGAATAATATTCTTTACAATGGAGTTACCTTCCTCAATTTGAATCATGTGGAATTGTTATGCAAAGTACTTATGTGTGAGCCAAATGACCTTTTGGTGTGGACGCCCGATAAGAATCAGTTTTATCCTGAAAACCACCCATTGCAAAAACTAAAAGCCAAACCTGTTCCCATTGATGTACAGCAAACCTTATCGGCAATTCCATACAAAGATCTTGTTGAAATTGGCAATCAGTTAAGAAGTTTGAAGAAAGAGGAAACAAGCTCTGTTGTAAAGGTTTCAAATGAGACGGAAAAAGCGAGTCCGGCAGAATAGATATAATTTGCAAAGCCTTGAATTCCTACGTTTACACGATATACCAAAAAAAAAAGCGAACCGGTTTAAATTCCGATTCGCTTTTTTTAAGTTGCAAGATGATGCTTAAATATTTTCGTCAATCATATTAATTTTCTGTTCAATTAAACTGCTTTCTTCTTTCAAAGCTTCAATTTTCCGTTCCATTTCCTTAATTAGTCCGCCTCCTTTTTTCGAATTGGAAGAAAAGAACCCGATATTGTTTTCGTAGGTTGCGATTTCTGATTTCAAATGTTCATAAGCCCGAACCAGTTTTTCACGTTCACGGTATAATTTATTTTCACCTTTTACCGCCATGTCTTTCAAGTTGGTACGGAAAGAATCCATTCGACGGTTGGAAGAATCTACATTCAAAGCATCAAATTGTTTATCAACTGTTTCGCGGTATTCTTTGTAAATTTTGTCCTTATCCTTGAAAGGTACATGTCCGATTGTATTCCATTCTGCCATGATTGCACGCAGAGCAGCCAATGATTCGGCAGGATTATCCGTTTTTTCGAGGGTTGCAATTTTTGCAATAATTTCTTTCTTTTTAATCAAATTTTCACCTTCTGCATTTCGCTGACCTGAAGTACTTTTGTTTTTTTGTTCGAAGAAATAATCGCAAGCAGAGATAAACCGTTTCCACAATTCATCGGAATATCGTTTTGAAACCATACCGATTGTTTTCCATTCTTTTTGCAACTGAATAAGTTTGTCGCTGGTTTCTTTCCATTCAACGCTATCTTTCAACGCTTCGGCTTTTTCGCACAATTCTTTCTTTTTGTCCGAATTTTGTGTCAAAACATTTTTTGTTTCTTTATAAAATTCAGCTTTTGCAGCAAAAAATTTATCACAGGATTTACGGTAGCGGTCGAAGATTCTTTGATTCACTTTGCGAGGTGCGAAACCAATGGATCGCCATTCTGCCTGCCAGCTCAGCATGGTTTTAGTGGCATCGTCCCAAGCTCTGTAATTAGCCAGATTGCTGAAGTCGAATGCTTCAATTTTCTCACACAAAGCAATTTTTAAATCATAATTTTCATCTTCGAGTTTGCGAATCGAATCGAAATAGGATTGATGTTTCTTATTAATCGCAGTCGAAGCTTCTTTGAATCTTGACCAGATTTGTTCACGTATTTCACGGGCAACCGGTCCCAATTCATGCCAGTCTTCATGCAATTTTTGAAGTTGCTGAAAAGCTGAAATTACATCTGCTTCTTCGGCGAGTTTTTCGGCAGCTTCGCAAAGCATTGTTTTTAATTCCAAATTTTTCTTGAAATCATATTCGCGAAGTTCGTTGTTTATTTTGATTAAATCCCAGAAAGATTCCTGGTATAAATTGTATTGTTTCCAGAGTTCGGTAGATGAAGCTTGTGTAACCTGACCGATTGATTTCCATTTTTGTTGAAGGTTGCGGAATTCATTGATATGTGTAGAAACGTCGTCGCTGCTATCGACCAACACTTTCATTTGTTCCAGAATATGCTGTTTCTGAATCAGGTTGTTTTCCTTTTCTTTTTCAAGACGAGCCATAAACAAAGCTTTCTTTGCCCGGTATTCATTCAAAAGCAATTTGAAAGATTCTTCTGTTTCATCTTTAGAAACACTATATTCTGCTTCTTCACCATTTGCTTCGACAAATGCCTTTTTTAATTCTTCTGCTTCTGCTTTTGCCTTTTTGTAAAATGACTGTTTAATGATTTCCACTTCATCCTTTATGTCATTTACATCCTTGTCGATAAGCAATTTGAGAGCTTCAACAAGCTCTGCTTTTGTGCTGGCGTTATAATCAATAACAACAGCCTTTTGCTCTTTTACAGGTTCTGCAATAACAGTTTCAACACTGGGTTCAGTTACTTCGGCTGTTTCAGGCTCTTTAGCTTCTTCCACAACTTTCTTTGCTCTGGTAGTTTTCTTTTTTACAGGAGTTTCAACAACTTCAGGTGTTTTTACTTCTTCAGTTACTTCAGCAACATCCTCCGTTTTTTCAACTTCATGTGCTTTTTCAACTTCGGTAACCTCAGTTATAGCTTCTGTAGCTTCAACTTCTAAAGGTTTTGTAACTTCAATGACAGTAACTTCGTTTGGAACGATTTCAGGATCCTTGTTTAAATCAAGTGGGCTCATTTTCAATTTTATTTTATTAATTTAGCAGTTGCATTGCTGCAATAAGTTCGCATCTCAAATATACCAATCCGGTACATGTGACAAAAATAGATTATTTTTTTTAAATATTGTAATTATATTCGAAAAACTTTTGTCGTTTGGAATTTATATGAACGATTTAACACACAAGGCTTTATTTTCGGTGTGAAATATAGGTATTTGCCTGTTGTGTCGGATTAATCTGAATATCATTTATGCTGACATGTGCAGGACGTGTAACTATAAATTCCAATGCATCGGCAATATCTTCGGCATTAAGTGGAGTCAAACCGGCATAAACTGCTTTGGCTTTCTCTTCATCGCCGTGAAAACGGACTACCGAAAACTCAGTTTCGGCCATTCCCGGAGAAATGGAACCAACCCGGATATTGTATTTTATCAAATCAAGGCGTAATCCTTTCGTAATAGCATTTACGGCATGTTTCGAAGCACAATACACACTTCCGTTGGGATAAACTTCAATACCTGCAATGGATGAAATGTTGACGATATGACCTGATTGCTCGGCAATCATGCCCGGAACAATCAATTTTGTTATGTACAATAATCCTTTGACATTCGTATCGATCATTTGTTCATAATCAGCCAGATCGCTTTCCTGAAACGGTGAAGTACCGGCAGCTAAACCTGCATTATTGATCAATAAATCAATTTTTTTTAAATTGGATGGTAAGGATTCAACGGCTTTTGTACATTCGTCATTGCTGCGAACATCAAAACATAAAGGCAAAACTTCAACCGGAAAATCCGATTTCAATTGTTTTGTCAATTCTTCCAACCGCTCAGCACGACGACCTGTAATAATCAGATTATAACCCAAACCGGCCAATCGGAATGCAATGGCTTTGCCAAATCCGGAAGTAGCTCCGGTAATGAATGCGTTCATAAATTTAGTCCTCTTTTCCTTTTACGTATTTCAGATTATGGCCCATTTTCACTTTTTTAGTTTGCATGTAAAATGCATTGAACTTGTTCGGTTCTATTTCAAGCGGCACATTTTCAATGATAGATAAACCGTAAGCTTCCAGTCCGATTCGTTTTACCGGATTATTGGACAACAAACGGATTTTTGTAACACCAATTTCGCGCAAAATCTGAGCACCCACACCGTAGTCACGTTCGTCGGCTTTGAAACCGAGATGTATATTGGCATCAACAGTATCCATTCCTTCTTCCTGCAACTTATAGGCTTTAATTTTGTTCATCAACCCAATTCCTCTGCCTTCCTGATTCATGTAAACTATCGCGCCTTTACCTTCTTTCTCAATAAGTTGCATGGCTTTGTGGAGTTGTTCGCCACATTCGCAACGCATTGAACCAAAAATATCACCTGTGATACACGAAGAATGAACACGTACCAAAACGGCTTCGTCCTCATTCCATTCACCTTTAATTAAAGCAATATGTTCAAGTCCATTTGAAATTTGGCGGAAAGGAATCAATTTAAATTGGCCGTATTTAGTCGGCATATTCACTTTTTCTCCTTTTTCGACCAAGGATTCACTTCTTAAACGATAAGCAATTAAATCCTTGATGGTAATTAGTTTTAGATCGAACTTCTTTGAAATTTCAAATAATTGAGGCAAACGAGCCATTGTGCCATCTTCATTCATGATTTCAATCAATGCTCCGGCCGGTTGCAATCCTGCCAAACGGGCTAAATCAACTGCTGCTTCGGTATGTCCGGCACGTCGGATTACACCCCTGTTTTTTGCGCGTAAAGGGAAAACATGTCCCGGTCGGCCAAAAGTGTCTGGTTTTGAATTCGGATCGGCCAATGCCAGAAAAGTGGCGGCTCGGTCGGCTGCCGAAACACCGGTTGTGCAACCTTCAAGTTTGTCAACACTAATCGTAAACGGGGTGGAATGTATGGAAGTGTTGATATCAACTTGCATTTCAAGTTCCAGTTCATCGCAGCGTTCTTCTGTTAACGGCGCACAAACAACACCACGACCATGAGTAACCATAAAGTTAACCATTTCAGTTGTTATTTTCTCTGCAGCACAAATAAAATCGCCTTCATTTTCACGATCTTCATCATCCACTACAATCACAAATTTGCCGTCTCTAATATCAATTAAAGCATCTCCAATGGTATTTAAAGTATATTTCATTTTTTTATAAATATGATATTTGTTTAACTCTCTGTTGAAATTCTCAACAGCTTGTATAATTTCATTTTAATATAATTCCAAATCTTTTTATAATGTTCGGTATTGAATAAGGTTGCGTCGACTACCGCTTTATAAGTCAGGAAAATTCCGATTGGTAACAAAACAGCCGAACTTAACCACATGCCTTCGTAGGCAGTCCACAAGCCTTCACGTGCCATTTTATAACCTGTATTATCAATAATATAATAAATAATAAACATGATGACTGAAATTACAACCGGCATTCCCAGACCACCTTTACGGATAATTGCGCCCAATGGTGCTCCGATAAAAAAGAAAATCAGACAGGCAAAAGACAAGGTGAATTTCCGGTGACGTTCAATTTCATGACGAAGAACGTAACTTTTGGGTTCGTCCAGCATCATCTTGTTGTAATCAATCGCATCTTTTATTGTTTTGGCATGTTCAATGGAACGATTTGATGCCTGAATCATTAAATTCTGACTTAATGAAAGGAACAATGAATCAGCATTAAACTCTTTTTTGTCTATTTTCAGACTATCGGGTTTTAATTTTCTGCCAAAACTTTCCTCCCGCGTCAGGTAATGTTGTTGAACCATATTGTTGGCTAATTCAGTGCTTCGGGCATTGTAAATTTTACCCACCGAATCAATCTATTGCGTCAGCTCTTTCACATTTTTGCTTACATGCTGATCTTTTAGCAAAGATTCGTCATACCGGTTAAATTCTG
>JBBRTR010000080.1:0-12936 GCA_038244215.1 Bacteroidales bacterium | reverse complement strand
CTTATATTTGCAAATGCAAAGCAATAAAAGATATAGTTACTACTCAGCACCTCTCAAATTGTTATGGATTAGAAATCCAAAGAATACAAGAACTGGGATTACAAATCCCAGTGACGGCGCACAATATCATTCATTTAATGACTATTCAACCATTCTAATATTAAATTAATGCAAGAAATAATATGGTTTGTTTGAGTAGTTATATCGCAAAATAATAAAAATGAGACTGGTAAAAAGATATTTAATAATAATTATATATGTTCCTTTTCTGAATATATTTTCACAGAAAGAAGTGTATTTCAATATTACTCAATTCAAAGATATCAAAGTAGAATCTTTGCAAGGAATAGAAACCCGTTTTTTATTGATTCCATCTGAATATCAATCAGGCTTCTTATCTTTCCCTCGATTTTTATATCCCTCAGTTTATATTGGTTATTTTAACGAAAGACGTATTGCAGACTGTTGGACGTTAAATTCAACTATCGGTTTAAAATATATCGCAACAAAAAACCCCATTTGGCAGGCTCAATATGATTCGATAAATGGAAATTATGCCACGGGAAGTGGCATTAAAAATACTTTTGAGATGAATTTAGACCTTGGCATTGAACCCCGATGGTATTGGGGATATAAAAAGAAGTATCAACTTGGCATATCAGATTTAAATTCAGGATGGTATTTGTCTATTCCTATATTGTTTCAAACAACTCTGCTTAACACACCAGAACCGGTATTGAATCTTGGTTGGATTCCAAATTATTTTCAGGCAAAAGTAAATTGTACGCCAACATTAGGGTATCGTCAGGCTATTTCAAAAAGGTGGTTTTTAGAAGGAAATTTTGGACTCGGGGTACAAGTTATTTTTGGAGTCTTTTCAAATAACAATATTTACAATAATGGATTTTTTATTTTGAACCCAACTATTCAACCACATGGTGAAATTAAAGCTGCATATACTTTCAAATAAAACGAATCAATGAAGCGAACATTTATCTCAATCAGTTTTATAATCATCCTGTGTACTTTATTGCAAGCTCAGAAAGAAGTCATTTTCAGCAATATTAAAACGGAAGATATCAAAGTTGAATCCCTGAAAGGTTTAGAAATGTATTACTCATACAATCCGTCACTTTATAGTAATACGAATATTGGTATGAAATTCTTTTCATATCCTTTGTACATTGGTTATTTTAACGAAAAAGGCATTGGCAAAAACTGGTCACTCACCACAAGAATAGGTTTAATCAATACACTTGCCGGAAATTCAGATTTTAAAATTGTTCGCGACTCGTTAACCGGTTATGATTCTTATCTTTTCGATGATTCAAAATATCTGGTTTCATACAGTATAAGATTAAATCTGGGCATCGAACCCCGTTGGTATTGGGATTATCAAAACCGATTTCAAAAAGGGAGCTCAAAATTAAATTCAGGTTTGTTTTTATCATTCCCTGTTAATCTGTTTGTTCCTTTGATTCAAACTCCGGTTCCAAAATTGAATCTGGGCTGGTTCCCCGGAATTTTTCAATTAACCGGAACAATAACTCCTTCAATAGGTTTCAGGCAGGCAATATCTAAACAATGGTTTTTGGAAGGAAGTGTAGGGATGAATGCATCCATGTATGCAATGCCATTTTCTCATGGATTAATTATCTCACAACTTACAGTTAAACCTGAATTAAGAATAAAAGCATCTTACATCTTCAAATAAATGAAAAGAATCATTCCTTTTTTTCTGTTTATATCTTCTTTCTATGGTTGTTCGCACATTGTGGATGCACCCTGGAATAATACTCCTGTTCCGGTGGTTTATTCCATTATTTCACCCAATGAAATAACACAAGTGTATCTGAATAAAACCTATAACAGCAATTTACCGATTGAAAAAAGTCCATACCCTCAAGCCAAAGTATTTATATGTGGTGTCGATAGTAACTGGGTGGAACTTTCGCGATTGCAGGCCGATACTTGTATATTTGAGGATAAGCAACAACTGTTGAAAGTTGAAAAGGGCAAAACTTATTATTTGAAGATTGAACTGGATAATTCAATCATTCATGCACAAACAACTGTTCCTTCAAATCAATTGACAATAAAGGATGTAAACTGTGTTACGGATGGGACAACCAATAATTCATTAGTTAATGGGCAAATTGTAAAAAATTACGTTTGCAGGCTTGATCTTTCTTTCGAAGGTACTCCAAAAACTGACTCCGGTTTTTTTATATCGGCATTTTCTCAACATCTTTACGGATCAACAAACCCGGATCAGCAGAATTTCCTTGCTCCTGTTTTTTATTGTCCAACAGATACTTCATCTTTTGAAATCAGCCTTACAACCATCGACCCGTATTTTTCAAAATATTTAAATGCTCAATCCATTAACTCGCTGCAATCTGATTATAGTGCAAATATGGTTTCGGCAATTACACAAACATTCGGAGGAGTTCTTCCTCCATTTTCCAATATTGAAAACGGAGTCGGTCTATTTGGCAGTTCGGTGACTGATAACAGACGAGTGAAATTAATAAAACCGGTTGAATAATTGAAAATGGGAAAATCAATCAGAATCAAATCAGCATTATTAATATTTTTATGCTTTATATGCATTGTAAACATGAATGCGCAGAATCCGGAAATCAGGTATAAAGTACACGGTCAAATACTTGACAGCCGTACCGGAAAAGAACTAAAGAGAATTCCCATAACCGTTTTTCCTTTTAATAAAGTCGTTGATACAGACAATAAAGGACGCTTTTTATTTAGTATGCCTCCGGGAGATTATAAATTCCGGATCGATTATGCTCCATTCGATAAAAAGGAAATTGCCTTCAATCTGAAATCGGATACAGTGATGGTGATTGAACTTCGATCACCGTTTACATCCCAATATCTGGAAGGAGTTGAAATAACCGCTTTCCGTAAAGCAACTGAAATACCTACTGCCATTAGGCAAATTGATAACCTGCAATTAAAAGCCTTGCCTGCTTTAATTGGTGAGCGGGACATTCTAAAAGCATTTTCGTTAACAGCTGGTGTAACTGCAAGTAGTGAAGGAGCCGCTGATATGCAGGTTCGTGGAGGTTTACACGGTCAGAATCTGTATTTGCTGGATGGTATTCCCTTGTATTCAACCGAGCATTTCTTTGGTCTGGTATCGGTATATAATCCCACGATAATTAAAAGTGCCAAATTATATAAGGCTGATTTCCCTGCCGAATACGGAGGGAAAATATCTTCGGTGATTAATGTACAAACACAAGATGCTGATTTGAAGAAATTCAAAGGTGAAGCTGAAATCAGTTTGCTTACCAGCAAAATTATGTTGAATATTCCTGTAGTGAATGATAAACTGGCTTTATCGGTTGCCGGACGGCTTTCCAATTACAGTCTGATTAATCTTATCTCTCCAATTATTCCGCAAAATATAGGAACCCGCTTTTCATTCCACTTTGGTGATATCAATACCAGTCTGAATTGGAAGATATCCGAAAAAGACAAACTGAAACTAAGCTTTTTCAGTAATACGGATGGAATTGATGTTCAAAACAAAATGGATAATGATTTGAATAAAGTATGGATTAAGAATAAACAACAAAATGGAGGTCTGAACTGGTATAAGACATTCTCTGAAAAAGCAGAAAATCATGTTTTGGTTTATGCAGATAATTATGGATATGATTTTGGTAATTCAGTACAAAATGTTATTACAAGCAAGAAACAAATTATTCAGATTCTTACAGACATTCACTCGGAGGGCATTGTAGAGAAATTCAGATATATACCTTCTGACAAATTGAATTTCAATACAGGCTTTTCAGTCAAAACATTTGGATTTACTCCGTATCAAATAAATCAGAATGATTCGGATTTAAATACGAAGAAAACCTCTACACAAACCCAATTGACCGAAGGAATTGCTTATTTGGAAGGTGATTATAAATTTGCCAGACAACAAAATCTTTCCTTGGGTTTAAGATTCAATTCTGTAGGGAATCAGGAAAAAATATACAATAATCTGGAACCAAGAATCGGTTATCATGGTATTTTTAAAAATGATTTCTCCCTTAGCGCTTCCATAGGCAAAATGACACAGCCGATTCACAGGGTTGCAAATTCCGGTCTGGGATTTCCTTTCGAAATGTTTTTTCCTACAAGTACATATTTGTTACCCGAAAGTTCATGGAACTTCTCTTTGGGTTGTGCAAAAGATTTTGATTGGAACAAGCGGAACTTCTCCATAAAAGTGGATGCATGGTATAAAACCATGAATAATATTGTCGAATTTCAGGATGGATATGATGCAGTTTTCAGTACAATCATTGCTCCACAAAATACGATACTTGATACAAAGAAATATCTGACACAAGGGAACGGAAAAGCATACGGAATTGATTTTTCGGCAAATTATAATGTAAAGAACTGGAGTCTGACTGCCGATTATACATTAATGAAAGCGGAATGTCAGTTCGATCAACTAAATAATGGTCGTCCGTTCGCAGCTTCCACCGATATTCGAAATTCAATTTCCCTTACATCACAACTCAAACTTTCAGAGTCATGGTCTTTTTCGGCCACATGGCAATTTAATTCAGGGAAACCGATAACAGTTCCCACGTACATTTTTGCAAATCCTGTTTCCAATTTAAAACCCGACCAAGTCAGTGATTATGACGGCACGCTATATCAGCGGGTAATAACTCAGCGGAATAATTATCGAACCAAACCCTTTCATAAATTAGACATTTCTTTTACACACAACTACAAGGCATTCAAACATTATAATGCTACAATATCTTTAGGAGTCTATAATGTTTACAATAATGCCAATCCTTTCATGTATTATATCGATGGGGTTCAAAATCCTAATAAAACCTATAAACCTGTTTTGAAATATATGTCTTTGTTCCCTATTTTGCCTTCGTTTAATTGGTCGTTGAAGTTTTAGAGTAAAGGGGAGAAGGAAACTTCGTTCTGCTGGATATGCATATTATATTAACAAAGGATGGTGCATGGTTGTTTGGATTAGAAATCCAAAGAATACAAGAACTGGTATTCTTGGCAAGCCGAGCGGTAAATCCCAGTGACGGTACACAATATCATTCATTTAATGAAGTGAGAGTATATCCGAAAAGATGGGGGTTGAGCTTACATTCAACAGAATTAGAAATCAATAAGTTATATGAAAAGAGGGTGTCCCAAAATTTTTGGAACACCCTCTTTTCATTTTCAGTATTTTTATCTTTATTATGCCCCGAAATCATCGAACATCAACATTTCGCGTGGAACACCCAAATCCCAGAGCATTTTCTCAACTGCTTTTGCCATTGGGCCAGGTCCACACATGTAATACTCAATATCTTCAGGAGCTTCGTGATCCTTCAAATAGTTATTCAGAATCACATTATGAATAAAACCGACCGGACCAGTCCAGTTGTCTTCAGGTTGCGGTTCGCTTAAAGCAATATTGAAAATGAAGTTTGGAAATTCTTTTTCAAGTTTACGGAAATCAGCTTCGTAGAAAATTTCATTTTTGGAACGCGCTCCATACCAATATGATATTTTACGGTCTGAAATTTTTAACGTATTCAATAAATGTAACACGTGGGAGCGGAGCGGAGCCATACCTGCACCACCACCAATATAAAGCATTTCGCGCTTTGAATTCAAAATCGGATGAAAATCCCCGAATGGTCCTGAAACCATTACTTTATCCCCGGGTTTTAAATTAAAAATATAAGAAGAACAAATGCCGGGTTTTACTTTTTG
Organism: Bacteroidales bacterium; assembly: GCA_038244215.1. Lineage (GTDB taxonomy): Bacteria > Bacteroidota > Bacteroidia > Bacteroidales > Paludibacteraceae > Paludibacter. The sequence continues at coordinate 7,164 of JBBRTR010000080.1, read as the reverse complement.
GAAACCACCGAAAGTGCGGTCGAAAGGTGGAGTGGCGATACGAACGTTCAGCATTACAATATTCCCTTCGGCAGGATAATTGGCCATGGAATAGGCACGCATGGTTTCTTCATCATTTTTGCAAGTTAAACCCCACATTTTGAATTTATCCCAATCACCACGGAAACGATCCTGAATATCAAAATCACTGAATTTAATATCATATTTTGGAACATCAATCTGAATATAACCACCGGAAGTGAAATTCAAACGTTCACCTTCGGGCAACTTCACAACAAATTCTTTGATGAAAGTAGCCACGTTATTATTCGAAACAACTTCGCATTCCCATTTTTTAATACCCAAAATTGATTCGTTCATCTTAATAGACAAATCTTCTCTTACTTTTACCTGGCAACCTAACCGCCAATTTTCTTTAATTTCCTTCCGGGTAAAATGTCCTATTTCAGTTGGTAGAATTCCACCAGCACCTTCCAGTACCTGACAACGACATTCACCACAAGTTCCACCACCACCACATGCCGATGGAAGGAAAATCTGATTATTGGCAAGAGTGGCAAGCAAAGTACCTCCTGCTTCAGTAACAATTTGTTTGTCAACGTTGATAGTAATTGTAACATCGCCTGACGCCACTAAAAAGCGTTTTGCAACGAGCAAAATAATAACTAAAAGTAAAATCACCAGTAAAAAAACCAAAAGACTGGAGATCAGGATTGTTTGATTGATTGCTAAAATCATACAGTATGAAGCTCACGATTTACTGAATATAAAATCCAATTGGTGAGACTATTTTTATTGTTAGTAGTATTTTATTTTTATGAAATAGTTGAATGTCAACTTAAATTTTCAAACCTGAGAAACACAAGAATGCTATTGCCATCAAAGCTACCGTGATAAATGTAATCCCTAATCCACGTAGCGGTGCAGGAACGTCAGAATATTCCATTTTTTCGCGAATGGCAGCTAATCCCACAATTGCCAACGCCCAACCAACACCCGAACCAAGAGCGTAAGAAGTGGCTTCACCAATATTATTGAAAGCACGTTGTTGCATAAAAAGCGAAGCTCCCATGATGGCACAGTTCACTGCAATTAATGGTAAGAAAATCCCAAGCGAAGCATATAACGACGGACTGAATTTCTCAACCACCATTTCCACCAATTGAGTCATTGCTGCAATTACAGCAATAAACAGGATAAATGCCAGATAACTTAAATCAAGGTTTTTCAGACTTGGGCTCAACCAGGTTAATGCACCTTCACTCAATACATGCACCTGAAGCAGGTAATTGATTGGAAGTGTAATGGCAAGCACAAAAATAACTGCTGCACCTAAACCAAGTGAAGTTTTTACATTTTTCGAAACGGCCAAATAAGAGCACATTCCCAAAAAATAAGCAAAAATCATATTATCGACGAAGATCGACTTTACGAATATAGTAATTATATTTTCCATCATTGTTTAATATTTTCCCTAACCCCTAAAGAGGAACAAGAGAATGTATTGTTAGTTGAATCTAAAGTTAATTTCTTAAAACCAGAAAATTTCTTTTTCTCATTTCCCCCTTTAGAGGGTTAAGGAGTAATTACTCCTGCAATTCTTTATTCTTAGACCGGTGTACCCAAATAATGCACGCAACTAAAATTAGCGCCATCGGAGGCATCATCATCAATCCGTTATTCATATATCCTGCATCATAGAATGATTGAGGTATTATTCTGAATCCCAACAATGAACCCGCACCCAATAATTCTCTGAAAAAACCTACGATTACTAGAATAATTGCATATCCAAACCCGTTCCCCATTCCATCCCAAAAAGATTCCCAGGGTTTGTTTGCCATGGCAAAAGCTTCTAAACGCCCCATCAAAATACAGTTTGTTATAATTAAACCGATATAAACCGAAAGTTTTACACTAACATCGTAAGCATAAGCTTTCAGGATTTCACTCACAACAGTTACCAATGCGGCAACTACTACAAGTTGAACGATTATTCGGATGCGGTTTGGAATCGTATTGCGTAACAAGGATATGATAACATTTGAGAATGCAACAATGACTGTAACGGAAATACCCATTACCAGAGCCGGTTTCAGATTGGCTGTAACAGCTAATGCCGAACAAATTCCCAAGACCTGAACGGTAATAGGATTGTTTTTGCTAAGTGGGCCTAAAAAAATCTGTTTTGTTTTTTCTGAAAGTATTTTAATCATTTTTTGGTTCCTCCGATTGATGGTTGTTGTAAAAAGACCTCATATTGACTGATGCAATCGAATAACATTTTTTCCACACCTTTACTGGTGATTGTACCACCCGAAATTGCATCAACCTGATCCTGACCTTTAGCTATTTTTCCGGATTTCATAACTGCTATGGAAACAAATTCGTTTTTGTCATTTAAAATATGTTTCCCAATGAATTCATTTCGGAAAGGTTCTTCTGTTATGTTAGCTCCTAAGCCCGGAGTTTCGCTGGAATGCGAAAAATAAGTTCCAAAAACAGTGTTTTTATCATCGTTTAATGACAGATAGCCCCAAATTGGCCCCCAAAGTCCCGTTCCTTTTAAAGTAATGATGTATTTGGTTTTACCATCAACATCCGCAATATAAATAGGTAAGCGCCTGTCTTCCGGCTTTTTAGCAAGTTCCTTTATTACATCAATATCAAAAGCTTCTTCTTTATTGTCAGAAAGAATTTCTCCTTTTAAATTTACAACAAAAGCTTTTACAATGTATTTGTCATATAATTTGGCTGCATCCTGTCCATCTGTATTAATCTGAAGTGAACTGAGAATTTGTTTTTTCTTGTCTAGCTTAACATTGGTATCCTGTGTACTTTTCAGTGCTCCCGACACAAGAGCCAACATAATTGCAACAACCACAACCATCACGGTGGCATAAATCAGCGTATACCCGTTATTATTTGTATTCATCATTATCCGCGTTTTAAATTATTTACTTCCCACTCGTTTTAAACGGCGTTTAATATTGGCATCCACCACGTAATAATCAATCAGCGGAGCAAAAATATTCATTAGTAAAATGGCAAGCATCATACCTTCAGGATATCCCGGATTCAGAACCCGAATTATAATCGCCATACAACCAATCAGAAAGCCATAAATCCATTTTCCTTTTTCAGTTCTAGCCGAAGTTACAGGGTCGGTTGCCATAAATACAGCACCAAAAGCAAATCCACCGAATACCAAATGATTATACCAAGGGAAATGTGCAGAAGCAGTATTTGGACCAAAAGCGTTGAAAACCAGTGCCATTAAAATGCCACCAGCAAAAACGGATAGCATAGTTTTCCAGCTTGCAACTTGAGTAATTAATAATAAAATAGCTCCAATCAGAATAGCTAACACAGAAGTTTCACCTATTGAACCTGGAATTAACCCAAGAAAACCATCTATGAAATGAAGTGGATTTCCCATTGTTCCGCTTATATTGGCAATTTGAGAAGTCGAAGTAGCAACTTCTCCGAGTGGAGTGGCACCTGAAAATGAATCTACGACATGTCCGCCTCCAAATCCGAAAACACTATCGGTTCGTACCCAAACTTTATCACCCGACATATAAGTTGGATAGGCGAAAAACATAAATGCCCGTGTTACCAAAGCTACGTTGAAAATATTCATTCCTGTACCACCGAAAACTTCTTTTGCGAAGATAACAGCAAATGCAGTTGAAATGGCAACAATCCAAAGTGGAGTGTCAACAGGAACAATTAATGGAATCAAAAATCCGGTAACCAAAAAACCTTCCTGAATTTCATGTCCTTTAATTTGAGCCACAATAAATTCTATACCAAGTCCTACAACATACGATACAATGATAAAAGGCAATACCGAAAGAAAGCCGAACCAAAATTGAGACCAGAATCCTACATTTTCTCCAATTGCCAAAAAATGCTGATAACCAACATTGTACATCCCGAATAGCAAAGCTGGAACTAATGCCAAAACCACGATAATCATGGTGCGTTTTGTATCAACAGCATCATGAATATGTGTTCCGGTTTTCGATGTTGTATTTGGGACAAACAAAAACGTCTCAAAACCATCGAATACCGAATGAAGTTTTTCAAACTTACCGCCTTTGTTGAAATGCGGTTCCAGTTTATCTATTAATTTTTTTAATGCACTCATATTTAATTTAATATTTCTTGTTCCTATCCGAAAGGATTAAAATTTAATCAAGTTCTTGCTTCATCGTATCGAGAGCTGTCCTAACGATTTGCTGAAGCGGTAATTTAGATGTGTCCACAAATTCGCAAAGCGCAACATCTTCAGGGGCAATTTCATACGCTCCAAGTGCTTCCATTTTATCAATGTTACCTGCAATCATTGCTTTAATCAAAAATTCCGGCAGTATATCCATGGGCAAAACCTTGTCATACTCGTTTGACATGATAATTGAGCGAACTCCGCCCATCAAACGGGCATCATATTTATAGTTTGGTTTTCCGAAAATCGACTGAACAAGTTTGTTTTCGAGAATACCACTGAAATAAGTTTTGCTTGCACTAAAACGATTGAAGCGAGGCATTGCCCAACCAAACATTTCGTGAGTTTCACTACCATCGTCGATAATTGTGATTTGCGACGCGTAAGGATCATGATAACCATCGGTTGCGACTCTTACTCCGGTAAGAACATTACCACTAATATAACGTAATGGAATTTTATTATTTAGCTTTGTGGCGTTGATAATCGGTTCAATTCCTGAACCTACAATTGTTTTATAATATTGAGGATTCTCAACTTCAGGTCCGGTAACAGCAATCATGCGGCTTAAATCCACGATTCCCTGATTAAAAAGACGACCAATGAACAAAACATCCTGTATATTTACGGTCCATACCACTTCACCCTTATTTATCGGATTTACTTTATGAATTTGTATTCCCACATTTCCGATTGGGTGAGGTCCTTCAAATTCAGTAATATCTACGTTTTTCAACGATCTGAGTTCGTTTGATTTGCTTCCTGATTTAATTCCCAGCTGAACATCTCCTCCGGCAAGTTTTGCCAAAGCATCAAATCCGGTTTGTAAATCGTCTGTTTGATTCTGTAGAACAAACTCATAATCAGGTGCCAATGGTGATGAATCGAATCCGGATACAAATATCGCTTTTGGAGATTTGGTTGGATTTGCAATTACATCGTAAGGGCGTTGTTTGATGAAAGGCCATATTCCGGTTAAAAGTAACTGTGCTTTCACTTCTTCAGCAGTTAAATCAGCTACTGGTTTTGAATCGAATTTTTCGTAAGAAATTGTCAAATCAGCAGCAATGCTAACGCTCATTATTTTTCTGCGTTCTCCGCGATTTACAGCTATCACTTTGCCGCTTACGGGAGCAACAAAATTCATTTCAGAAAATGTTTTGTCGTGAAAAAGAGGCGAACCGGCCTTAACTTCATCTCCTTCCTTAACATCCAACTTGGGTGTTATACCGTAGAAATGATCTGGAATGAGGGCAATCACATCCGAAACAAGAGTTTTTCCAATAGTTTCAGCCGCTTTTCCGCTGAGTTTAATGTCCAAACCACGCTTTGTTTTAATCAGGTTAGCCATATTTGTAAGTGAATAATTAGTTATAATAATGTTGAATCATTTTGAATTTTACATTTCAGATGCAATAAACAGAAATGATTTGGAGTAATAGGAATATTTATAATTCAGATTTACAGATGATTAATTCAAAAAGTGAACCTGCTTATTTCTTATTATAAAAAGCGTTGCAAAAGTACTAATTTTTCATCTGAAACTCACTGGAATTAATGAAATTTTTCATTAATTAAATCATTGTTTCAATGCTTTTTTTTCATCTATATATTCCATCGAATTTTGTTCTTAGTTATTCTTTTCAATTTAATTAACTGTCAGAATTCAATTACACTTTTAATGAAAGTTCAAAAAAAAACCGAAACACTTTCGTATTTCGGTTTTTCCTTTATTTGTGAATATATCTTATTCAGCTACTACTTCGAAGGCTACTTCAACAGTTACTTCTTTGTGAAGTTTCAAAGTTGCTTTGAATGTGCCGATTTCTTTTACCGGTTCTTTTAAAACAATCACTTTGCGATCAACAGTAAAACCTGCTTTTTCAAAAGCATCAGCAATCTGAATCGGACCAACTGCACCAAAAATTTTTCCTGTTGTGCTGGTTTTTGCTCCAACTCGCAAAACTAAATCTTTCAGTTTATCAGCTAATTCAGAAGCATCATTTTTCAGACGTTCCAATTTGTGAGCGCGTTGTTTCAAATCTTCTGCCAACATTTTTTTAGCAGAATCAGTAGCCACAACAGCTTTTTTTGTTGGAATCAGAAAGTTTCGTCCATATCCTGACTTTACATTAACAATATCGCCTTTGTAACCTAAATTGATTACATCTTCTTTCAATATAATTTCCATACTTTTTCTCCTTCTTAATTATTTCATCATATCGGTTACATAAGGAAGCAACGCGATGTGGCGTGCTCTTTTAACTGCTTGAGCTACTTTACGTTGAAATTTCAACGAAGTACCGGTAAGGCGACGAGGAAGGATCTTTCCTTGTTCGTTCAGAAATTTTTTCAAAAATTCTGCATCTTTGTAATCGATGTACTTAATACCGCTTTTTTTGAATCGGCAGTATTTTTTCTTTTTTATGTCTACTGAGGGTGGAGTCAAGTATCTGATATCTCCGTTGTTTGCTGCCATGGTTTAGTTCTCCTTTACTTCTTTAGATTTAATACCTTTTCTTTTCTCAGCGTACTCGAACGCATATTTGTCCAAACGGAACGATAAGAAACGCAGTACACGTTCGTCGCGACGGAACTGGGTTTCCAGTGTAGCGATTATTGTTGACCCTGCATCAAACTGAAGTAACGAGTAAAAACCTGTCGATTTTTTTTGAATTGGATATTGCAATTTACGCAATCCCCAATTTTCCTCATTAGTAATCGTAGCTCCATTTTCTGTCAAAATGGCTTTGAATTTTTCTACCGCTTCCTTCATCTGGACATCAGACAAAACGGGAGTTAGAATGAAAACGGTTTCATAATGGTTTAACATACTGTTTGTTAGCTTTTTAATTATTATTACTAGTTTTTATTAAAGCGGCTGCAAAGTTACATATAATTATTTAATTGACAAAAGGTTTTGGAATTGTTTT
>JBBRTR010000079.1:0-12964 GCA_038244215.1 Bacteroidales bacterium | reverse complement strand
CAGAAAAAAGACTGTTGGAATGAAGGAAATTGCAGAACGAGCTGCAAGTCGTTGCCGGATGCATCCCTACGAACTGGAAATGGCTTTGAAAATAGTACTTATAGCCATTCAGGATGAATTGCTTGAAAGCAACAACGTATTTCTGGAGGAATTCGGAACTTTCTCGCTGAAAGCTGAAAGCCGTAATGTGTTGACTCCCGATGAAATACGGGCTGAATCTATCTCTGTAAAAAAAGTAGCTTTTAAATGCTCTCCCAACCTCATAAACCAAATGAAAGTGGCGAAATTTGTAAAATATAAGGATTAAGCATACTCTATAGATTCCAGAAAGCCATAAGTTTAAAAGTATTTACACTTTACAAGCCAAAAACAGCATTCAAACTCTAATGAATGCTGTTTTATCTAAACCATAAACTGTGAACTATAAACTAATTTTACATCCACTCTTCTCTTAAAATTTCACCCTTCACTCCTACTACAACTAATTTCAAAGGAATTTTGCGTCCAGCTTCGGCAACAGCTTTCTGAGCTAGTCCGAGTAATCCACCACAGCAGGGAACCTCCATAATAATTACTGTCAAAGTATTTATCAATGAGCTGGTTATCATCACTTTTAGTTTATCCAGGTAGGATTCTTTATTACTGTCTAATTTAGGACAAGCTATTGCCAATGTTTTTCCAGCCAAAAAACGATTGTGAAAATCTGCAATACTATACGCCACACAATCAGCTGCTAATACCACATCAGCATGCTGGAAATAAGCGGCTTGCGGATTCAGCAAATGTAATTGAACCGGCCATTGGCGAAGTTGCGAAGCCGTAGTCGAAGCAACAGTCTGTACCATTTTGAAAGTCGGAGCTGCAGCCGATTTAAACGACATTTCTTGCGAACCCGGACAACCTCCACCTGATTTAACACCAGTAGCAGGCATATTATGCACTGAAGAAACATCAACTGCAATTCCATTGGCATGTAAATAGCTTACTCCTTGTTTTAAAAACACAAATTCACCATGCTCTTTCAAGTGTTTTAAGTGTGCAATGATGGTTTTTTCTCCTTTTGGAATCATACGTTCGATAGTAGCAATTTCATCATAGGGTTCGGCTTCGCGCTCTTCGAGCGAAATAGCACCCACCGGACAATCGCCAATGCAAGCTCCCAAACCGTCGCAATATAATTCGCTGACCATTCGTGCTTTTCCATCAATCATTTGCAGAGCACCTTCGTGACAGCCCGAAACACAAGCTTCGCAACCATTACAAAGTGCTTCATCTATCTTTATTATTGTTCGTTTCATGTTGCCCCTAACCCCTAAAGGGGAATTTAGTCAGTTTTACTTTATATTTATTCTTCAATTATTAGAAAATGTCCCTTTTTGTTCCCCTTTAGGGGCTAGGGGTCATTTAATCATTGTAAGCAACATTTTGAACTTTTCGACAGCCATAACAGAATGTCGCACGTTTGCCGGCATAATAATGCTTTCGCCAACGTTTAATTCGAATGTTTTACCATCGATAATTACTTCTCCTTTTCCGTCCAAGACTTGAGCAATTGCATCAAATGGTGCTGTGTGTTCGCTTAGAAATTCACCTTTATCAAATGCAAAAAGTGTGATATTCCCTTTTTCGTTTCGTATAATTATTTTACTTACCACTGAACCTTCTGCGTAAGCCACTTTATCAGTCATACTAAATTTCTCAGATGTCGGGAATGATTTATTTTCCGGCTTCGGTGCCATTTTAAATTCGCTCATATTATTTTATTTTTTATTTGTTTATAGTCTCAAGTTGATAACGCTGATTTTCTGCGTTTATTAGCGCAACATGTAAAGTATATTATTTTAAGAAGTCCTCACGAATTGGACTGAAAGTATCGATCAAAACTCCTTCTTCAATACATTTTACTCCATGTAAAACATTGGGTTCCATATACAATCCATCTCCAGTTTTTACAATTTTAGTTTCATCACCTATCTGAAATTCAAAAACCCCGCTCACAACATACGAACATTGACGATGAACATGCGTATGAGCATTTCCGATTCCACCGGTTTTAAATTCAATTTTTACCAGCATCATTTGATCGTCATAACCTAAAATCTGACGGCGCATACCTTCATTAATCTGAACCCATTCGGCTTCTTTAGCAAAAATAAAATTTGGAGTTTGCATAATTAATTCCTTTAAAAGATAAATTAAAGTAGATCTTTTCCTTCGTAATAATTTATAAATGCCTTATTTACCAAGCGATTACCACCTGGAGTCGGATAATTTCCTGTAAAATACCAATCACCGGTATGATCTGGACAAGCTTTATGTAAACCTTCTACAGTTTGATAAACCAACTGAACCGGACAATCAACATCGGCTGGAGTAAGCATTTGAGCAATTTTTACTGAAACTTCAACTTGAGAAAAAGGCTTATAAATTTCAGTAACATAATTTATTACCTGTTCTTTTGGCAAGTTTTCCTGTTCTTTAGACTTGCGGTAAACTTCATCAATAATACTCTGTCTTCCTGTTTCTTTCAATAATTCTATTGCTGCACGAAACGCGCAAAATTCATTCATTCGTGCCATGTCAATTCCGTAATAGTCAGGAAAACGAATCTGTGGCGACGATGAAGCAATAACTATTTTCTTGGGTTCCAAGCGGTTCAAAATTTTCAAAATACTTTGTTTTAATGTAGTACCTCGTACAATTGAATCATCAATTGCTACCAGATTATCCACTCTACCCCGACGAATAGAACCATAAGTAATATCGTAAACGTGTGTTGCCAGATCATTCCGTTCATTGTTACTCGAAATAAACGTACGTAACTTAATATCTTTAATTAATACTTTTTCAGAACGAATTGGCTGATTATTAATTCCTTTAATCCCATCTTTCATACCAACAAATGCAACTTCTGCCGTATTTGGAATAAATGAGAAAACCGTGTTTTCCACATCGTTATCAATAGCTTTTAAAATCTGACCGGACAAAGATTCTCCCAGTTTCTTACGTTCTTTATAAATGTCGATATCGCTACCACGCGAGAAATAAATACGTTCGAACGAGCATTTTGCCAACTCTGAAGCCGCTGGTCGGATGGTTTCAAACCGGATAGTTCCATTTTTCTTGATAATTATAGCTTCACCCGGATTCAATTCGTGAATTTCTTCTTCTTTCACGTTCATAGCCGTTTGAATTACAGGACGCTCCGACGCCACAACCACTATTTCATCATCAGCGTAATAAAATCCCGGACGAATTCCTTTCGGATCGCGAAACACGAATGAATCACCATGCCCCAGCATGCCACAAATGGTGTATCCACCGTCCCACATTTTTTCCGATTTACGGATAAATGCTGCAATATCAAGATTTTCTTCTATTTTCTGTGTAATCACAACATCGTTCGAATAACGTTGTTTGATTTTATTATATTCTTTCTGAACTTCCTGATCAAGCTGAAAACCCAGCGATTCAAGCATAAGAAATGTATCACTTTTATCACGAGGATGTTGGCCTTTTAATGTAAGATGTTCAAATAATTCATCCACATTGGTTAGATTAAAATTACCTGCCAGCAACATGGTCCGATTTTTCCAGTTATGACGGCGTAAAAACGGATGAACATAGGATAGCCCGATATGACCGGTTGTGCTATAGCGCAAATGACCCAGATACAATTCACCTGCAAAGTCAAGTTCGGTTTTTGCTTTAGCAGGATTACTGAGAAGTTCGGGCGATCCGTTATTAATTTTCTGATTAATTTTTGCAAAAATTTCCTGAATGGCATTTTTTCCTTCCACACGATCACGCCAAATATATTCTTCTCCCGGCGGCATATCCAGTTTTACTGTGGCTATACCTGCACCTTCTTGTCCACGGTTATGTTGTTTTTCCATAAGCAAATACATTTTTTGCAAACCGTACTGCCATGTTCCATATTTTTCCTGATAAAAGTCAAGTGGCTTTAAAAGCCTGACCATTGCAATTCCACACATATATTAAGTTTGAAAGTTTGAAAGTTTGAAAATGAACTAATTGCCTAATAAATAAAACAATATATAACAAATTAAAAACCCCAACGATTGACGCAGGGGTTTCTTATAACATTATTCAACAGTTACAGATTTTGCCAGATTGCGGGGCTGATCGACATCGCAGCCTTTCACAACTGCTATATGATAAGCCAACAATTGTAACGGTATGACCGCCAATAAAGGCACAAGACACTCTTCGGTATCAGGAATACTAATCGTAAAGTCAGATAAATTACTTACAACAACGTCGCCTTCAGTAACAATTGATATGATTCTACCCTTTCGAGCTTTAATTTCCTGAATATTACTAACCACTTTTTCGTACATTCCTGCGCTTGGAGCAATAACAACCACTGGCATTTCCTGACTGATTAATGCAATCGGACCATGTTTCATTTCAGCTGCCGGATAACCTTCAGCATGAATATACGATATTTCTTTCAGTTTTAACGCTCCTTCGAGAGCTACTGGAAAATTATAACCACGACCGAGATATATAAAATTTTGAGCATAAGTAAATGTTTTTGAAAATTCGGCAATAACTTCATCCTGCTCCAGAATCATTTTTATTTTTTCAGGAATCCGGGCGAGTTCAAATACAATTTTCAAATATGTTTGGTGATCTAAAGTTCCCTTCTCTTTACCAATCATCATTGCCAACATAGTCAAAACTGTTACTTGAGCCGTAAAAGCTTTTGTAGAAGCAACACCAATTTCAGGTCCGGCATGCGTATAACATCCTGAATGTGTATTGCGTGGAATGGACGAACCAACCACATTGCAGATTCCGAAAATAAATGCACCTTTTGATTTTGCAAGTTCGACAGCCGCCAAAGTATCAGCAGTTTCACCCGATTGCGATATAGCAATCACAATATCATCCTCATTGATAACCGGTTTACGATATCTGAATTCAGAAGAATATTCCACTTCAACGGGAATACGCGCAAATTCTTCAATCGCGTATTTACCAATCAGCGCTGCATGCCATGAAGTGCCGCAAGCAGTTATAATAATCCGTTTTGCTTTCAGAAATTTTTCTTTATTATCGATAAAACCGGCAAGTGTAATGTTATTTTCGTCCACATTCACACGACCACGCATACTGTCACTTAATGTTTTCGGTTGTTCGAAAATTTCCTTAATCATGAAATGCGGATAGCCTCCTTTTTCGAGCTGACTAAGCGTCATTTCCAGCTTTTTAATTTCTGGGGTTTTTTCAACATTGGAAATTGTTCTGATTTTCAATTGCTTTCCACGTTGTAAAGTAACAATTTCTTCTTCGCCGATATAAACAACCTGATCGGTATATTCAACAATCGGTGTTGCATCCGAAGCCAGAAAAAATTCATCTTCACCAATTCCAACAACCAAGGGACTTCCTTTTCGAGCAGCTACAATCAAATCGGGATGACCTTTTTCAATAACAGCAATCGCATAAGCACCAACAACCTGATTCAAAGCAAGTTGAACGGCAGTTGATAAATCAACTTTATTTGATTTCTTAATATATTCTATCAGTTGAATCAATACTTCCGTATCAGTCTGACTACTAAAAGTATATCCCTGAGCTTTTAAACCTTCTTTTAAAACTGCATAATTCTCAATAATTCCATTGTGAATCATGGCAAGTTCTTCTGATTGTGAATAATGTGGATGTGCATTAATCTGATTCGGTTCGCCGTGTGTTGCCCATCGTGTATGAGCAATCCCTATTGTGCCTTGAATATCCTGTTGCTCGGCAAAACGTACCAAATCGGAGACTTTTCCTTTCGTTTTATATACATTCAATTTACCTTCATTCAGTAATGCAATCCCCGCGCTGTCATAACCTCTGTATTCCAGGCGTTGTAATCCTTTAATTAAAATCGGATAAGCCTGTTTGTTTCCAATATAACCTACAATTCCACACATAAAAATTTATTTTTAATTAATTGATTGATTGCATTTTAAATCCGTATTTTTATTTTTTCCCGTATCGTAAGTTTTCTATTGCCAGCAAAGTATCTTCCCGACTACTAAAACCTGTAAATCGCATAAAGCCTTCACCTGATGATCCAAAAACTATTCCCGGAGTTCCGACTATATTATTCTCATAGAGCAATTGATTGAAAAATTTCCATGAAGGTTGATTTTCAGGCGTTTTAAACCAAATATAAGGAGCACTAATACCTCCATACACTTCATAACCCATTGCCTTTAGCTCTTTTCTAATCAAGGATGCATTTGTCATATAATAATCGACCAATTCTGCTGTTTCAGCTTTTCCTTTTCGGGAATAAGTTGCTTCAGCAGCCTTCTGAATGATATAAGCCACTCCATTGGTATAATTTGTTTTCCGACGACTCCATAGTTTTACTAAAGGTACCTGATCACCCATTCGAGTGTAAACCATTAACTCCTGCGGAAAAACAGTATATCCACATCTCAATCCGGTAAATCCGGCAGATTTTGAAAAAGTACGAATCTCGATTGCAACTTTTTTGGCTCCTTTAATTTCGTAAATACTCCGAGGAATATCTGGTTCGTTTATATAAGTATAATATGCACCATCATATACAATAATACTCTGATGTTCAATAGCATAATCGACCCAACGTTTCAACTCTACTCTATTCATCACCGTTCCTATCGGATTATTCGGATTACACAAATAAATAATATCAACTTTTTCGGTTGGTAATTCAGGTTGAAAACCCGTTTTGTCACTGCATTTCAAATAAACAATATTACTCCATTTCTGATCTTCATCATGTATTACTCCTGCCCGACCACTCATTATGGTTGCATTTTCATACACAGGATAAACCGGATCGACGATGGCAATTATATTATCACGTCCTAAAACGTGTCCGATATTTCCAATATCTGATTTCGCTCCATCACTGATGAAAATACTTTCTTTATCTAAGAATATTCCTGTGGAACGGTATTCTTTTAGTATTTTTTCAATTAGAAAATCATAGCCTTGTGCCGGGCCGTATCCTTTAAAAGTTTCTACTACAGACTGCTCATTTACAGCCTGATGTAATGCATTCTGAACTTCTATAGGTAAAGGTAATGTGACATCACCCAAGCCTAAACGAATGATATTTGAAGTTGGGTGGAGTACTTTAAATGCATTAACGCGCTTCTCTATTTCGTCAAAATAAGAGATTTCGGGAGTTTTGAGATAATTCTCGTTCGCTAAAGCCATTAGAAGAAAGGTTTGTTCTGTTGTAAAGATTGCTCTAATGAAAGTACAAAATTGCAGTTTTTTTCTGATTAATAAAAGACTTTTGGTCAAAAAGATTGGAAATGCTAATCTATTTTAAATAAAATATTTAAAGTTTAGAACTCTGTGACTCATTTTATTTAGAATTCAATCTACCTTCTTTTAATAATTCGTATAAATTCTTGAAGAGAAAAAACAAGTTAATTTATCATATTAACAATGGTTCTTCCTTTTAGCTTTCCTTGAAGAATTAAATTTATGGTTTCTTTCAGCTCTTCCAGTTTTATTTCAGTGTAAATATCCAGCATATTGTCAGGTTTCCATTCTGAGCTAAGCTTATCCCACAATTTCTTTCTTAAATTCATAGGATAATTCTGAGATGAGATACCTATCAGGGTAATTCCACGTAAAATAAATGGAAAAACAGTCATATTCAATTGAGTTGAAGATACACTTCCACAAGTAGTTACAGCTCCGAGTGGTTTAAGAGTTTTCAGAATATTTTCCAAAATGGGACCACCAACTGTGTCTATTGCTCCGGCATATTGAGCTGAAAGTATGGGTCTTTTATCAACGTTTTCAAAATCGGAGCGTAGAATGATTTCGCTTGCTCCCAAACCTTCTAAAAATTCTTTTTCAGTTGTTTTGCCTGATATGGCTATGGTTTGATATCCAAGTTTATTCAATAAATTGATAGCTACAGAGCCAACTCCTCCAGTAGCTCCTGAAACAATTATTTTTCCATCTTCGGGTTTGACTAGTTCATTTAATCTTAATAATGAAATGCCTGCTGTAAAACCTGCTGTACCAAGAATCATCGCTTCTTTGAGTGATAAACCGACTGGTAATTTCACAACCCACGATGCAGGAACACGAATATATTGACCAAAACCACCCGAAGTGTTCATGCCCAGATCATATCCGGTTACAATAACTTCATCACCGTTTTTAAAATTTGAATTATCTGAATATTCAACTATTCCGGCTGCATCGATTCCGGGTGTATGCGGATAGTTTTTTGTAACTCCCTTATTACCTGTGCTTGACAAAGCATCTTTATAATTTAAAGAAGAATAATGAACGCGGATTAAAACTTCACCAGCGGAAAGTAAGTCCGTCGAACACATTTGGATATTTTGTACAAATTGTCCATCAATTTCAGAAACAACAAGTGCCTTATATTGAATATTTTTCATGTCATAATTCAAAAAAATTAAACAAAAACGTTGAAGTACTTCCATTTACTTCAACGCAGATTATCAAAAGTACAGAAAACAAAAGGTTTATTCTGACTTAATGTGTTCTTTCAAATGCTTACTCTCCTACAGTTATTTTATCGGTATCACGCATTGAACATGTTCCGTTAAATACTGCATTGGGTTCTACCATTAAAATTTTTGTTTTTACATCACCTGTAATAAAAGCAGTGGCACGCAACGATAGAGTTTCCATAACTAAAATATCACCTTCTACAGATCCAATTACTTCGGCACTTACACACGATATAGAACCTTTCAAAAACCCTTTTTGTCCAATTACAACTTTTCCCTTGCAAATTATATCACCTTCCACTTCGCCGTCGATTCTAAAATCGCTGTCAGCCATGATTTTACCGATAATTTTACTTCCATTGGTAAGTGCATTATACATTGCACCGGGATTTGCCACAACTTCTTTTGCCATATTTTTTTCTTAACTTTACTTTGAAAGCTCAAAATTACAGTTTTCTTTCTGAATAAAAAAATAAATCCTTAAAATAGCAGTATCAAATTACAAAAAAATAAATTTCATCATACATTTGTCATAATAAATTAAAGCTTTTCATAGTTGTTTTATTGTAAAAATCCATTACTTTTGTTTTGATTTTTTCAAAACCATTAACATGCAACTAAAACATTTGCGAAATAGTGCCATTGATTATGCCCGTTGGGATGCATGTATTGCGCAATCTCACAATCATTTGGCATATGCATTTACCTGGTTTTTGGATATAGTTTCACCCGGTTGGGAAGCACTGATCACAGAAAATTATGACTATGTCATGCCATTGCCAACAAAAAGCAAATATAAAATACCTTATCTGGTTCAACCTGTTTTAACTCAACAACTTGGAATTTTTTCGAAAAATGAGATTAATGATGAAATTGTTGTCGAATTTGTCAAAGAAATTCCATATTATAGTTATGAGATTAACCTGAATGAACGAAATTTCCATCCGAAAGCACTAATTTTTCCAAACTATATGCTTTCTTTAAAACAAACTTACGAGGATATTTTATCCGGATATTCGAAAAATAATCAGCGAAATTTAGATAAAGCTCGAAAACTTAAATTAAAAGTAAAATTTGATATCAACATTTCTGAATTTTTGAAATTATATTATTCGACTGCGAAAGAATTCAAACCCGTAAGTCAGAGACTGATTGAAAAACTTATTTTAGTTGGTAGAGCTGAAAAAGCCATTCGATTATTTGGCGTTTATTCTATTGACAATGAATTAATTGCAGGAGTTTGCCTGTTACAATCAAATCAAAGAATTACCTATTTATTACCAGTATCCAATGAATTGGGAAAAACATCATCGGCTATGTTTTTACTGATTGATGAACTAATCCGCGCTGAAGCCGAAAAAGACTTAACACTCGATTTCGAAGGTTCACGAATTGAAGGAATTGCCCGTTTTTACAGAGGTTTCGGTGCTAAAAATCATCCATACTATATACTAAAGCAAATGCGACCTTCGTTTTTAATCAATAAACTGTAACAGAATGGGTGATAAAATTATATTCTTAAACACCGGGCATTTATCGCTGGACGACAGGGTGTTTTATCATCAGGCGAAAAGTCTTGTGAAACAAGGATATGACATTGAAATTATCTCAACAAAAGAAACATTTAATTCTGAAATCGATTCAGTAAAAATCAACTCATACGATGACAATGGTTTCACACAAAAACAAAAATTAAACGAAATAGTCCGCTGTCTTACCGCATCAAAACCACGCCTGGTAATTGCTGATACACCTTTAGCTGTTATTGCTTCAAGTATTTACAGAAAACAAAATTCAATTCGAATTGTCTACGACATAACCGAATGGTATCCTTCTAAAAAGAATCTACTCTATAATAAAGGTCTTGGAAAGTTTTTCAAAATTTGTGTTTTGTCCATTATAAATTTAACAGCAGGCTTCAAATCTGACTTTTTTATTTTTGGTGAACATTTTAAAGCTCTTCCATTTCGTATTTTATTATTTTGGAAACCTTTCATTTACCTTCCTTATTATCCTGATTTGAATTATATCAATTATTTTCCACCTGAAAAAATTGAAAATGAGTTTAATTTGACCTATAGTGGCATTATTAATATTGAAAAAGGAATTGATGCTGTTATTCAATCAGTTGATCTGGCAGCATCAAAGTCTCCTGCAATAAACTTCAACTTAAGGATTATCGGTTATTTCCCGCAAAAAATTGATCAGACTCATTTTGAGAAACTTACAAATCAACTTAATAATAATCTGAAAATCACACTTGAAAAATATTTATCATTTAAGGATTTTTGTAGTACAATCGGAAATACACATCTTTTTCTTGATCTTCGTGAAAAAGATATCGAGAACTCAAATTGTCTGCCAATTAAACTTTTTTATTATCTTGCCTGTGGTCGTCCGGTTATCTATTCCGATTTAAAATCAATCAAAAAAGCCATTCCTAATATAAATTTTGGTTATTTGTTACCACCGACTAATACTGAAAAAATTTCGGATGCCATAACCAAATATATAAATGACAGTCAATTATACAATGACCATTGCGAAAACGCGTTGAAATTATCGCACAATCAGTTTAATTGGGAATTGATTGAAAAGAACTTTATCACCTTCATACAGAAAGCGGTCGACCCAAAAAGCAACTAAGATCAGAATGAGTAAATTATCAGAAAAAATAATTCTTCTGCTTCAAAATATCCGTCAAAAAGGGTTTTTCCATTTGTTGTCGGCTAATATACTTATTCAGGTTGTAGCCTTTGCCTCACAATTGTTTGTAGCGGGCATTTTATCGCCTGACGACGTAGGTCGTATTAAAATTGTACAAACCTATCTTTCCATATTTTTGATTTTTGCCGGAATGGGTTTTAATTCATCTACATTAAAACTTTGTTCAGAAAACAGAACGGCTAAAGAACAAAACAATTTATTCAAATCAGCATTATTCTTCACATTGATATCCACAGTATTTGTTTATATCATCATACTTATATTGAACTACTTCAAATTATTTTCTTCAGATAAACTCATTCAATTTCTGATTCCTCTCGGTTTATTTCCAATTATAAGCAATTCACTTTTTATGGTTTTTGTGTCTTATTTTCAGGCCATTAAAAAAATGAAATTGTTATCAAATATTACCGTATCCAACAAGCTAATCTCAATATTATCAATTATCATTATTACTTATTTCTTTGGTATCAGGGGATATTATGCAGCTTACAATATTAGCTTCGTGCTTATGTTAGTAGTTTGTGTTCTGGTTTTTGGAACATCGAAATTAAAAGGTTTATTTTCATTTGGAAATTTTTCTAACTTCAAAATCCACTGGAAATATGCAAGACCGTCGATGCTAGCTTATTTATTATCCGAAATATCAGCATTTGTTGATATCTTGATTATAAGTTACTTAACTACCGATATGAAACAAATCGGATTTTACAGCTTTGCATTAACTATTACCGTGATTTTCAGATTATTTCCAAACACAGTTCAACAAATCACAATACCCTACTTTTCAACTTTATCCGGAAGTAAAACTGAATTTCAAAAAGCATATAAAAAGTACAACCGAATACTTTATCTGGTTATAATTGTTACATTAATTACGTTATTAATTATATTCCAACCTTCAATCCACTGGATTTTCTCAGGAAAATATGATAAATCCATACAATACTTCCCATTTTTAGCAATTGCCTGGAGTTTGCGGCAATCGGTTCTTTTACAAACCGGTGCAATATTCAGTTTAGGAAAAATAAAATACAATGTATATATTAGTTCGATAACTTTAATTTTCAATTTGATAACTATCAGTTTATTCGTTTATTATTTTGGAATTATAGGTGCATGTTATGCTTCTGTATTAGGTGGAATGGTAATTATGATAAGCTCAGCACTGTATTACCGTAAAGCACAACGAGAAATAATTTAAATAAATCCGTATGACAAATAAAACGTTCACTCAAATCCTTTTGGTAACTGAAAGCCAAACAGCAACTCAGTTCGGTTCCGGACTTTTGCCGGTTTTTGCCACACCGGCATTGATTGCTTTTATGGAAAATACTGCTATGCAATTAATTGAATTGCCGGAAGGAAGTTCAAGCGTTGGGATTTCAATCAATATGAAGCATTTAAAAGCAAGTCCGGTGGGCGCTAAAATAAAATGTACAGCAGAAATTAAGGCAGTTGAAGGTCGTAAATATAGTTTTGAAATAAAAGCATTTGATGAAAGTGGTGATTTGATAGGCGAAGCCACTCACGAACGCTTTGTCGTTGATATTGAAAAGTTCATGAGCAAATTAAAATAAAACCATTCACAAATTTTGAAAAGAAAAAAGAGATTCTGAAATTCAGAATCTCTTTTTTTAAGAGCGAAAGACGGGACTCAAACCCGCGACCCTCAGCTTGGAAGGCTAATGCTCTATCAACTGAGCTACTTTCGCAAT
>JBBRTR010000078.1:0-13040 GCA_038244215.1 Bacteroidales bacterium | reverse complement strand
TTTCGGAAGTAGTTCAGCCCGATTCGTTCGACGAACACAAAGATGTAGCTCGTCAGGGCGGAACAATAGCCCGCAATGCCCGCATGGAATTGGAACAAAAGACAGGCAAAGCAGTAGTTTCTCCACTAAATGCCAAAACAGCTTTATCACAAAAAAAACAGCAAGAAATTGATGAATAAAATTTACCTCGCCCCATTACAAGGCCTCACAGATTGGATTTTCAGAGAATCGTATGCCGAACATATTGGAAAATTCGACAAAACCTTTACACCTTTTGTCCGTGTGCAAAATGGGGAATTTTACCGACCCAGCCAATGTAACGATTTATTACCGGAACATAATCTGGCTCAGAAACCTATTCCACAGTTTTTAGGAAAGGACCTGACTTCGTTTCAACGATTTGAAGAATTGTGTATTGAAAAAGGCTACGAGGAAGTGAATATCAATTTAGGTTGCCCCTACCCGATGGTTACCGGAAAAGGAATGGGTGCTGGACTTTTAGCACATCCCGACCGGATAAATGAATTGCTGGAAGGAATTTTTGCCGAAACCAAATTAAAAATTTCCATTAAATGTCGGTTAGGAATGGAAACTGTAAAGGAATTTGAACAATTAATTCCGATACTGAATAATTTTCCCTTGGAAGAAATCATTATTCATCCCCGAATTGGGAAACAACAATATAAAGGAGAAGTTGATTCGGAGGCTTTTACACTTTACGCGCCGCAACTAAAACACCCGGTTTGTTATAATGGCGATATTTTGAATGTTGCCGACCTAGAGCAGATTCAGAAATCAGTTCCACAAGTGAATCGTTTTATGATTGGCCGTGGAATACTTCAAAACCCTTTTTTATTGGCAGAAATTCGTCTGCAAGATATTTCACTGAATGACAAAATAAAGATGCTTCGAAATTTCCATATTGCTATGATTGAACATAGCAAAACCAAATATTCAGGCGACTTGCATTTTCTGAAACGCTTTGAGGAATTCTGGGAATATCACGCTAAAGGTTTTGAGAACGGACACAAGATCTTCAAGCAGATAAAGAAGTGCAAAAACCTGGCGCAATATGAAGCGGTCGTTTTCAAAGCAATCAATGAGTTGGAATAAATTCTCTTGAGATTAATGGAGACTTCATTTTTTTTAGTCAAACTAAAAAAACGAATTGAAATGACCGACTTCGTCAAAAATTATTACTTTTGCATCCACTAAAAAAGATATTTATACAATTTAAGAAGATGAAATTGCTGCATAAACTTTTGCTGATTATTTTGATTTCGGGTGTTTTTTCTACTACATTTGCCGAAATTCCTGCCGGATATTACGATGCAGCTCAGAATAAAAACCAAGCGGAATTAAAAACTTCACTTTATAACATCATCAATGTCCACACCCAACTTGAGTATTATAGTTTGAGTACATATTTTAGGCAAAGCGATTGGCATCCAGGAAATGAACAAGTTCCCGGTGGTTATTTTTGGGATATGTACTCAAATTATCAACGTACTGTTTGGAGTGGGTTAAACAGGGAACATTCCATGCCTAAAAGTTGGTTTGGTATTGCATCAGGGAATGAAAATTCAGCACCAATTGGCACTGACTTAAACAATCTTTACCCCTCTGATGCTAATGCAAACTCAGCAAAAAACAACTATGCTTTGGGTGAAGCTGATAACTCTTCCGTCCTACCAAATACCATTATAAAAGTGGGTCCAAATACATTTCCTGGTTATAATGGAACTGTTTTTGAACCAAATAACGAATATAAAGGAGATTTCGCCCGAACCTATATGTACATGGTTACGTGTTATGAAAATTATGCATCTAAATGGCAAAGTACAGGAACAAGTAGTATGCTTTATACTAATACTTATCCAACTTTTAAACCATACGCAATCAATCTGTTACTCAAATGGAGTCATGGAGATCCGGTGAGTTCAAAGGAAATAAATAGAAATAATGCTGTTTATGAATTGCAACACAATCGAAATCCATTTATCGATCATCCTGAATTGGCTGATTTTATATGGGGAACCCGAAAAGACGAATCATGGACAGTGGGTATTGGTTCTGCCGACACGATAACCGTTTTCAATGTATGGTACAACATTACGGATGAAAAACTTCATGTTGATTTAAACAACCCCGACAAAGCTACCTATTACATTGAATCACTGAATGGAATTATTATGCAAACAGATAAATTTTTGCCCGACGGAACAACTTCTGTAGCTAAACTTCAAAAAGGAATGTACTTATTGGTGGTTTTTACCGGTAACAATAAACGGAAAGTCGGAAAGTTTGTCTTGAGCAGATAAAATCAATTCTATAGAAAGCACTCTCCAATATCTGTCATATTTCATTAGTTTTAAACCATTTAAATGGTTAGATTGTTATAATGTTTCTATAACAATCAATATCCAGGTTTTATTCGTTTGTATTTCATATATTTGTGTGTAAAATTCTTTAAACATTATATACTGTTTAATTCATTTTTATTATGAAAACACACATTTTCATCCAACAATTACGGAAAGAAATCTTATTTCTGCTTATAATCACCACTCTACCTACATTTGCAGCTGGAAATGAACCCAATGTAAAAGCTGTAACATATGATAATTATACAGAATTCAAAGGTATGATTGTCGATAAAAAGAGTGGAAAGCCTTTGCCCTTTGCCAACATAACGCTGCAAGGCACCAATATTTCCACAGTTTCCAATTCCGAGGGATTTTTTCTTATTAAAATCCCGAAAGAAATCAACGAACCAAAATTACAAGCTAGTTTTATCGGTTATAAAAACAAAATTGTAGTTCCTGACAATGTAAATCTACAAGATTTGAAAATCGAACTTGAATTAAGTGCAGTTGAATTGCCCGAACTCAATGTGATTTCAAAAGATGCTGCTGCACTTTTACAGGCTGTTCTGGATAAAAAAGGAGTAAATTACTTCAAGGAATTAACTCCCATGACAGCTTTTTATCGTGAAACTATCAAAAAAGGAAGGTCATACGTTTCACTTTCTGAAGCTGTTGTTCAAATTAACAAGCAGCCTTATACAAGTTACAAATCGGATATTGCTAAACTTTATAAATCGAGAAAAAATGCCGATTATTCAAAACTAGATACCATTGCTTTTAAACTTCAGGGTGGTCCAATCGTATCTCTTTATCTGGATATTATGAAAAATCCGGATTTGATTTTTACAAACGAAATGTTTGATAATTATGACTTTAGTTTCGATCGATCGGTTTATATTGGCAAAAAACTTATTTATGTTCTTGATTTCAAACAAAAGCCGGCTAAAACCGATCCCTTGTATTACGGAAAATTGTACATTGACGCACAAAGTCTGGCATTGGAAAGTGCCGTTTTCAAACTGAACCTGACCAATCGGGACGAAGCGAGCAGAATGTTTATCATCAAAAAACCGTTCAATGCCGTTGTTTATCCGACCGAAGCCAGTTACCGGATTGATTACAGCGAAAAAGATGGCCTATGGTATTATAGTTACAGCCGCATAGAATTTGGATTGAGAATCAAATGGAAAAGGAAACTTTTTAATACTGTCTATAATTCAACCGTTGAAATGGCAGTCACAGACTGGGGCAAGAATTCAGAAAATATTCCAATCACTCCGAAAGAACGACTGAAGCCGTCGGTTATAATCAGCGACGAAGCATCAGGCTTTTCCGATCCTGAGTTCTGGGGCGAATACAACGTTATTGAACCCGAAAAATCAATTGAAACTGCTATTAAAAAGATTCAAAAACAACTTGAAAAGAAATAGTTCCTAATTCACTATTGTCCGGTAAACATTTTTTTTATTATTCAAAAGTTAGATTTCTCTCCGCCGCTGCGGATCGAAATGACAACCAGTTACTTATATTTTCTGGAGTGGGTTGGTTGGCAGCTTTGCCGCCAACCAACCCACTCCAGTTTAAAATCAATATAAAACGCTGTCATTCAGAGCGAAGCGAAGAATCTCAGATATTTAGTCGGACAGTAGAAATAATCTTTATTTCAAATACTTTTCCAAAAACTGATCCTGTTCCCATAACAAATGCAAAATATTTTCACGCGCAACATAACTGTGTTGTTCTTTAGGTAAAATAACCATACGAGCCGGTGCGCCAAGACCTTTCAACGCCTGAAAATACCGTTCGGTTTGCAGCGTAAAAGTTCCGGGATTATTATCCGCTTCGCCATGAACCAGTAATAAAGGCGTTTTCATTTTATCTGCATTTTGTAAGGGTGACATATTGTTATAAACATCTGGTGCATCCCAGTAATTACGTTGTTCGCTTTGGAAACCAAAGGGAGTCAATGTCCGGTTATATGCTCCGCTACGTGCAATTCCACAAGCAAATAAATCACAATGAGTGAGCAAATTAGCCGTCATAAAAGCACCATAGGAATGGCCACCGACTGCCACTTTCTTCCTGTTAATGTAGCCGAGTGAATCCACTGCATCAATCGCTGCTTTAGCATCTGCCACAAGTTGTTCGATAAAAGTATCATTCGGTTCTGCTTTTCCTTCGCCAATTATCGGGAAGGCTGCATCATCCAGCACAGCATAGCCGCGGGTTACCCAATAAACGAACGAACCATAATACGGATAGGTAAATTCATTTGGATTGGCGGTACTTTGCCCGGCACTGTCTTTATCTTTATATTCAGCCGGATAAGCCCAAATCAGCAAAGGCAGTTTTTCTTTTTTGGTCCGGTCGTAATCAGCCGGTAAATATAAAGTTCCAGATAATTCCACACCATCAGATCGTTTGTATTTTATCACTTCTTTGTACACGTCTTTAATACTTTCGAACGGATTCGGGAAATTGGTAACCTGAGTCAACGTATCTTTTTTTCGGAAATTTCGGAAATAATAATTCGGATATTCGTTTTTCGACTGAATTTGAACCAAAGCTTCTCCTTTTTTATAATCTTCAATATCATATATTTCCTCCATCTTATTGGTATAGGAAGATTGGTAAAGTCGGTTCGTTTTCAACGTACTCAAATTCAACTCGTCAATAAACGGAAACTGACCTTTGGTTGTAAATCCTTCTCCAATTCTAAACAAGCAATTTTTTACGATTGCCAGTGTATAATTTGAATATTCATTTTTCCATGTTTCAAAATGTCCCGGATCAGAATACACATCCTGAAAATTTCGATCGTTAATCACTTTCGGACTTTCATCCGGTTTCGAAGGATTGATCAGATATGTTTTTTCATTTCGGGTATCGTACCATTCGTCCTGAACAATTGCCACAGATTCATTTCCCCAAATAATATTAGAATACCGTTGTTGCAATTTTGTAAGCAATGTCGGTTGTCCGCTAAATGGAGCTTTCCACAGATAAATGGCATCGCGAAAATCAGTTTTTGTTTTCGGATCACCACCGTCAAGTGCTTCAACATAATAAAGTGTGGCAGGTTCATCCTGGCGCCAGTTCATCATTCGTTTTCCTGTTCGTACCGCCATAAAACCTTTCGGTAGAGTTTCTGAAAGTGGCACTTCATTCACTGTTTTAATTTCAGTTCCTTTTAAATCATAAACCACCGAAACCTGCGGAAAACGGTTTAACGGAACCACATACGAAAACGGTTTTCGAATGGAAGTCACCAGCACGAAGTTTCCATCAGGTGAAAATGATTCCGCAACGAACATATCTTCCCCTTTAAATAGTTCGGCATTTCCATTCAAATCAACTTTAAATAATTCGGAAGAAGCTAGCGTAACAAAATTCAATTCATCAGCAGGATTTTTCAATAAATCGGGATAGGTTCGGTTTTGTGATTTGGAACCGTCGCTGACTGAAATAACAGGACCTGCAGGTAATTCCTTTTTCGAGTCAATCAATTCAGGTCGATTTTTTGGCAATAACCGCACGAGAATTTGTTTACTATCCTGAAACCAGTTAAACGGTTTTCCAGGATTGGCATTTACAATCGCTTTTGTGAGTTGTGTGGCCTGAGCAGTTGCCAGGTCGAGTACCCAAAGTTCGATACCGGTTGAAGTTGTGTTAGTAAATGCGACTTTTTTCTCGTTCGGTGACCACGAAACATAGGCAATTTTCGGTTTTGTTGGTAAACCTTTTACTTGTAGTGGCTCTTTGGTGGACAGTTTTTGCACTTTCAGATTCAGGATATAATTCATGGCTGATGCAATATTGGTCGTTGGATTAATACGCAAACCACCCATGCTCATTTCCTGTTGATTTAAATCCTCAAGCGATTTGTAGGTACTGCGATACATCAGCAACATGTATTCTTTTTTCGTATCGATTGACACTTGCGGAGCACGTTCATAATCTGCAAGTTGTAAAATTGATTTTGGAGGTAATTGGTAAGTCAGGTTTTCCTGTGCTTTATTTTTAGATATTGTCATCAGTAATAATGCTAAAATTAGTGTGAATTTTTTCATGCTCATTCAATTTTAAATAAGTGTGCAAAGATACGTTTTAAATTATCATAAAATTTTGCATCAGTTTTTTTATTTTGCTGTGATTCTTTCCATAACGGCTGTTGTTCTGGCTCCGGATATTCCGGTACTTGGCGAAGTTCCAATTCCTCTCAATTCATTTACAACAAGTTGAATTAATGGCTTTTGTATCGGTTGTGAGTGATAAATCACGAATTCCTCACTTCCTTTTTCTGAAGTCAACAAGTTAATAATCATTGGATTTCCAAAAGTATTAAAACTCATTTCTCCTTTCGAACCAACAAGCTGGATTGTATCTTTTTCTGAAACTTTGTCAGTGCTGAAACACCATTTTCCGGAGCCAATTATTCCATTTTCAAAGCGAAAAGATGCAGTTACAATATCATCGGCAGGATACAATCCGGCCTGATTGGCTGAAATTCCTTTCGCTTCAGTGATTTCTCCGAACAAAAAATCAAGAAAATCAAGCTGGTGTGAAGCCAGGTCATGAAAATATCCACCTCCGGCAATTTCAGGTTGAACACGCCAGTTATTTTCAGTATTGGCTATAATTTCAGGATTCAGCGGTTGATTCATTTCAATATTTACAAACCGGATATCTCCTAAAACCTTATTATCTATTAACTCTTTCACCTTTAGAAATCCGGCTAAAGTGCGCCGGTAATATGCCACAAATAAAGGAACGCCTGCTTCCTTGCAAGCTTCAATCATTTGAGCACATTCTTCGGCAGTATTGGCCATTGGTTTTTCCACATACACCGCTTTTCCAGCCTTAGCTGCTTTAATTGTCAGTTCGGCATGTGAACCCGGAGGCGTTGCGATATAAACTGCATTTATCTCTTTATCGCTCAGAATGTCAGCAACATTCCCAGTCCAATTCGGAATGCCGTGACGTTTGGCATAATCAGCAGCTTTGGCTTCATTTCGCCGCATAACGGTTTTAATTGTCGAATTGGGAATCTGCATCATCGCCGGCGCGCTTTTTACTTCGCAAACATCACCAACTCCAATAATTCCCCAGACTATTTGATCCGCATTTTTCATTTTTCAAGTTTTTTATTGCAAATGTACTGATTTATTTTGTTTTGTAATTTCTCTTTTGTAAAACAAGTTCTTCTTAAAATCGTATCTGAATTAAAACACAGCATATTATACAATTGAACAGATTTATAACGAACCATTGCAAGTTATTCAATGATAAATCACCCATCATCTCCAACATAGCTCCGGTTCAGGCTTTGTTCAAGTTTTATTTCGGTTTAATGATAATACATATATAATACATTACTAATCCATATTAAAGACTTAATAAATACATATTTATAAAAGCATTGTTTTATACCTGTATTTATCTTGTATTTTAAATGAGTTTACTGTTTTGGTGAACAAAAGGTGAACAGAAGGAGATCTATACCAAACCCATAGAGAGGCAATTAATCATTGTTGTCCGCTAAAAGCAGGATTTAATTTTATTTGATCCATACAGCGTGTATAAGGCAGTTTTCTTGTGTTTTTTCAAAAGAAAGCCCATCCAGCAAGAATAGCGTTCCTTGAGGATCGTTATATTTCAGCTTTTCTTTTTCTTTTTTTAGCAGCGGCGGATAATAGTGGTCTGAATTAAAACAGATTTAAGTTATGGAAGCATGATAAGAAAATAGTTATACAAAAATCATTCAATGATTCTTAAAACAAAAAAATAGTTTTGCAAACGTTTGCGTAATCCAAAATAATCCGTACTTTTACCCCTTCAAATATCAATATTTATTCAAATTAACACTATTATCATGAAAAAACTATTACTTCTTCTTGCATTTTTCGGGCAGATAGCATTCGCCCAGCAAATTCAGGTTCAATCAGTTGAACAGCTGAAAAACACAGATTCGAACGGTATTTTTCATCCTGCTTTCAGTCCTTCGGGAGATTATCTTTTGGTAACATCCGAGAATTATGCAGGACTTCAAATGTACACTTTAAAAGACAAATCTTTTAAAACTCTGACTACGGATGCCGGAGCAGGTTACGGTGCTCAAATCAGTACGGACGGAAATACGATTGTTTACAAGAAAAATGATTTTGTAAACAAACTAAAACACACGTCATTAATTTCATTCTCTCGTACAACCGGCAAACAAACACAACTGGTTGCGCCAACTCGTGAATTAATCACTCCAAAGTTTGCGATGAACAAACCGCAGTATGTTGTTGGTAAAAAGCTTGTCAGAAATAATGTGACTACTGCAGAATCGACACCTGTTATCAGCATTGAAAATCAGAAAATGGTTATTTACAATGGCAGTTCACGTAAAATTGTAACTCCAAATGGCGAACAAGCAAGTTATATCTGGCCTTCACTCTCGCCCGACAAAAAAAATATTGCCTACACGGTAGCCGGAAAAGGAACTTTTGTTTGTCAGATTGACGGAACAAATGTGAAATCTATCGGGAAATTAAATGCACCGGTATGGTTGAACAACAATTGGCTAGTTGGAATGGACGACAAAGACAACGGACAAGACTTAGTTTCTTCCACTTTGGTAGCAGTCACCCGTGATGGAAAAACACGTCAGATTCTTTCAACTCCAGCAGGTAAAATGGCTTTATATCCTGCAGCTTCAGCAGATGGAACGCGTATTGCTTTCAATACAGAAAAAGGAGAAATATTTTTACTGAATGTCCAAATTAAATAAGGGAGGAAAATCAAATGAAAAGAATTATTGGATTATTACTTGCCACATTTATGATGATTTCGGTTTCAGCAATCGATTTTACAGGAATTAAAATATACGTTAACCCCGGTCATGGTGGATTTGATGGGGCAAACGACAGAAATGTTCAAACCGTTAATTTTGCTCTTGGCGATACACTTGGTTTTTGGGAGTCTTCGAGCAATTTAAAAAAAGGCTTGGCATTGAGAGATTTACTTCAGGCAAATGGAGCAACAGTTATTATGTCACGTGTTTTAAATCGTGATGTGGATGACCGAAATCTGACCGAAATTGCGGAAGAAGCCAACTCCAATAATGTGGATGCTTTCTTGTCAATTCATAGCAATGCTCTTGGCGTAAATTCAGGTACAAATTATCTTTTAATGCTGTATCATGGTGCTTCCAATGCACCAACAGTGGCTGCAAGTTTGACAATGACACAAACTGCGTGGCCACGCATGATATCAAATCAGCTTACCAACTGGACTTTTTATACAACTACTACCAACTACCAGGGTGATTTTACATTTTATGGAAACACCAGTGGATTGGGAGTTTTGCGTCCGCTTACCGTTCCCGGATTCTTGAACGAAGGTTCGTTTCATGATTATATTCCAGAAACACAAAGGTTGTTGAATGTCGATTATAAAAAACTGGAAGCCGTAAACTTCTATCGCTATTTCTGCGATTATTTCCATGTTGATTTACCTGCAACTGGCGTTATTGCCGGATTTGTAAAAGGAAAAGATGAAACCATTAATATTCCCAGATATGCGTACAAAGCCGGAACAAACGATCGTTGGTTGCCTTTGAACGGTTCCAATGTGAAATTAATGAATGCTGCCGGAGATTCACTAACCATGTGTCAGATAGATACATTGTACAATGGGATTTTCGCATTTTATAATCTGACACCCGGAAATTACAAATTACACATCGTTGCTAAAGACCACACAGCAAAGGATACGACTATAGCTGTTGTCGCAACAACCACTTCGTATGCAAAAATAATGCTGATAAATCCAAATATTGTAGTGGCAAAAGACACCACGCCAAACTATACTGAACCTGTTCAGGAAGCTGGTACTGTTGCTTTGAATCATTACGATTTCGGAACTTCAGCACCGATTGTTCCTGATTGGCTGAACCCAAATCAGATTCGCAAAGTGCTTTATCGAAATGAAAAACTCTACATTCTTACAAGTGAACCGAAAATAATCATTGCAAATGCAGTAACCACTGCCAAAATCCGTGAAATGGATTTAACAGGAGTTGCCGGTGGAGTGAATACGCTAAGTGATATCAATTTCACTTCTGATGGATATTTATTGGCTTGTAATAAAGATTCTATTGCATTGCCAGAAACCAAAGGACGATACTTTAAAGTATATACCTGGGATAATGATTCCATTGTACCAAAATTATTATTTCAAACGCAAAGTCAGGCAAACTGGTCGGTTGGAGTTGTTGGAGAAACGTTTGCTGTCAGTGGTCCACGCTGGAAATGTACGGTTTATACTCCTTCTGTTACTACGGGTTCAACAAAAGCGATTCGCGTAATGGGACTTTTGTATGAAGAAGGTCAAACCGCTATCGGGTTCAAATATATGGCTGATGTTGCCACACCAAGTACTTATACTGAAGCATTATGGGGCAAAAAACTCAAATTCACGATTTCACCAACCGGAAGTGATTATTTCTTCCTGGACAGTGAAAAAATACTTCCTACAGAATTTCAGTTTGACTGGACCGCAGCAGACCGTTCTTTACTTGCAAATAAAAAAGTTTTTGCAGAAAAATCAGGTTACAACATTCAACCTGTAGCTTCCGGTAATTTCTTCTTCCGCAATGCAAAACATGTATTTATGGCATCGCCGGTTTGCAATGCCGACTCTACTGCTGTTGGTGTAGTTATGTTTGACATTACAAATGGAATGAACAACGCAGTTAAAATATCCGAAAAACTTCCTGAAGCAGGTCTTGGAACTCAAAAATGCTCTTATATGGCAGCTGCCGCAAAAGTGACCGGATACGATATTGAATTGCTCATTTTAGCACAAAATGAAGGAATGGCAAGATTTAAAACAGTCGTTCCAACGGCTAAAGCGAATATTTATGCTTCTGAATTAAAAGCTCAGGCTAAGGTAGATGGTTATGATTTGAAATTCACTTTGAATGAAAAATCAACCACCACAACTATCCGGATATTTAACGGCGTTGACTTAATAAAAACAATAGACGCAGGCGCATTCACGAAAGGACAGCAAACTGTTTCCGTACTTTCAACTGATTTACCAGATGGTGAATTTACCTGGTCGGTAACTGCAACTGCCGACGGCGTTGATCGTCCAATGAAATTCTCGGATAATAATCAGACTCAACTTCAATTCTTCTCACCACGTGGTGTGGCAGTTGATAATAATGTTGAAAGTCAGTTTTTTGGACGGGTTTATTCAACTGAAAG
The DNA here is from genome assembly GCA_038244215.1 of Bacteroidales bacterium. Taxonomy (GTDB): domain Bacteria; phylum Bacteroidota; class Bacteroidia; order Bacteroidales; family Paludibacteraceae; genus Paludibacter. The sequence goes on along the minus strand of JBBRTR010000078.1, from coordinate 1,417 downwards.
TGCTCCGGGAGCAACCACAAATCGTACTACTCAGGACGGAGTTTATATATTGAATTCAGCCTTGGAGGATGTAACAAATCAGGGAGCAAACAGTTACGCAGGAAAAATTACATGGGGAGCAGGAAGTTCACCAATGCGTTTATGTGTTGCACCTGACGGAAAAGTATATGTTACCGACTGGAGTGATACACATCCGGGAGTGTGGATTATGGATCCGGCAAATCCGACAGGAACGTTTAAACCTGTATTTAGCGGATTAACTGTAGGAACTTCGGGTTTATCAACATTTAATGGCGTAAATGTTCATGGTTCAATTGCACATTGTTATGTACTTGGAACCGGAGTAGACACTAAACTGTACACATTCGACGAAGATTACACGGATGCTACCGCCACAAGTGTAGGAAATGTACTTCAGTATAATATCGGGAATCTGGAAACTCCATGGCAATCAGCACCAAGTTCAGTTGTTTACAACGACGCTTTAAACGGAAATCTGCAACAAAACATGAATTCATGTATTGCTTCCGATGGTCGTGGCGGTTGGTGGATTTCACAATACCGTGCTACTGATGCCGCTGATATTCCTTCACTTATACATGTCGGAACAGATGGTATGGTAAACTTCAACTCGGGTAAAACTCCTGCATTAATTGGAAATTCATATACTGGTGGAATGGCGATTAACTTTGAAGGAACGAAACTGGCTATGGGTTGTCAAGATGAAGTGAAAGTGTTTGAAATTGTTTATTCCGCAACCGGAATCCCAACTTTGACGAGACTTCATTCCATTAAACCTGCCATGGGTGCAAATACACCGGGCATTTCCTTCGACCGTGCCGGAAATGTGTATGTAATTTCCAATACATCAGAACGCTTGGGCGTGTGGGCTTTACCAAAAGCTGACAATCAGTTTACAACACCAGCATCTGCCGGACAGAAAATTACAATTAGCCACACGGGATTGGCAGACATAAAAGATCCATCTAATCTGGTCAGTGTTTATCCAAATCCGGCTAAAGATTATGTAACCGTTGAATGTTCAGCTTCTAACATGGAAAAGGTATCACTGTATGATCTGAAAGGACGTTTGATTTATTCAGAAAATACAAGTTCAAACCGATTTGAACTGTCTGTTTCTAACTTACAAGCTGGCGTATATATTCTAAAAGCAAAGACTGCGGATGGAACTGCTGTTAAACGGATTATGAAACAATAAAATTCAAAATGAGGGTTTTGTCTAAAGCAAAACCCTCATTAAAAAACACATTTTTGAATAACCATTTTGTATTTAAAAATAAAAGTTTTGTAACCAAAAATATAAATTCCTTTTGCAAACGTTTGCATTGACAAAAACAATTATTATCTTTACCAACGATTTAAATACCAAAAGATTATTTTCATCCTTAATATTCAA
>JBBRTR010000077.1:0-13658 GCA_038244215.1 Bacteroidales bacterium | reverse complement strand
CAGATGATGAAATGATTATTACCATTTCTCACCTTGGATATATTAAACGTACTGCATTGACTGAATTTAGGGCTCAAAACCGTGGTGGTGTGGGCTCGAAAGGTGGCAATTCACGCGACGAAGACTTTATCGAATATATTTATCCGGCATCGATGCACAACACCATGTTGTTCTTCACCCAAAAAGGGAAATGTTACTGGCTTAAAGTTTACGATATTCCTGAAGGAACAAAAATATCGAAAGGTCGTGCCATTCAAAATATGCTGAACATTGACGGCGACGATAAAGTGAATGCATTTATTCGTGTAAAAGGTCTGACGGATTCAGAATATATCAATTCACATTATCTGATTTTCTGTACAAAGAACGGTGTGATTAAGAAAACTTTATTGGAAGCTTATTCACGTCCACGCCAGAATGGTGTGAATGCAATTACTATCCGTGAAGACGATCAGGTAATTCAGGTTCGTTTGACAGATGGAAAATCTGAAGTTCTAATGGCCAATCGTAACGGTCGTGCTATTCGTTTCAACGAATCAAAAGTTCGTGTCATGGGTCGTACAGCAACGGGTGTTCGCGGAATGACATTGGACGAAGACGGACAAGATGAAGTTGTTGGCATGGTTTGTGTAAATAAGGAAGATAACGAAACCATCATGGTTGTTTCTCAGCAAGGTTACGGTAAACGTACTTTACTTGACGAAGTTGACGAAGAAGGAAAATTACTTCTTGACGAAAAAGGAGAAACCATTCCAGTTTATCGAGTTACAAACCGTGGCGGAAAGGGTGTAAAGACCATTAATGTGACTGAAAAAACAGGTAAATTGGTTACTATTAAGAATGTAACTGATGATAGCGATTTAATGATTATTAATAAATCGGGAATTACCATTCGTTTAAAAGTAGTCGATGTTCGGGTTATGGGACGCGCAACTCAGGGCGTTAGATTAATTAATCTTGAAAAACGCAATGACGAGATTGCTTCAGTTTGTAAAGTATTGTCAGAAAAAGAAGAGGAAGAAGTAATTGAAGAAATTTCAATAGAAATTCCTGTTTCTGAAGTTGACGAAATTAAAAATGAAGATTCAGCAACAGAAGTTGAAGAAAATAAAGAAGAATAAATTAATAAAGCGAACTAACCTCATGAAGTTGGTTCGCTCTTTAAAATTAAAAATAACAAAAAAAAATTCGTTATGAAAAAAACTATTTTATCCCTATTTTTAGTACTAAGCTTTACTTTTTCCTTTGCTCAGAAAGCAAATGTTTCGAAAGCAAAGAATAAAGCTCTGATGGAAAACCCTGATTTTGCAGGTGCTCGCGAGGCAATTGCCCCGGCTTTAAAAGATTCCACAACCAGCTCCGATGCCTATACTTGGTATGTTGCAGGTTTGATTGGGTATAAAGAAAACGATATGTATTATCAGAAGGCAATGCTAAATCAACCTTTCGATGCGGATGTGAAAGGTAAGGCTATGTTGGAATCTTATGATTATTTTATAAAAGCGTATTCATTGGATATACTTCCTGATAAAAAAGGGAAAGTAAAACCAAAATATGAAAAGGATATCAAAACCTATTTAAAGGAATATTACAACATTCAACAAAACTTAATAGCGTATGGAGCTTATTTGTTCGAAAAGAAAAGGTACGATGATGTTGTAAAAACATTTGATGTTTATTTGGAAATTCCAAAATTACCGCTGATGAAAAATGAAATTCCAATGGATACTACCTATTACAAAATAGAATATTATGATGGAATTGCAGCAACAAATGCAAATATGCACGATAAAGCGATTAAAATATTTGAAGATCTTAAAGATAAAAATTATGAAACAGCAAATGTTTATCAAATGCTTTATCAGGAATACAAAGATAAAAATGATACTGTTAATTACGTAAAAACACTGAAAGATGGATTTGTAAAATTTCCTGCAAACACATGGTTTTTACAAAACCTTATCAACTATTTCATTTATTCCGGAAAAACAAAAGATGCATTGACCTATCTGACTACAGCTATTGAACGTGAACCAAAATTGGCTCAATATCAGTATGTTAAGGGTGGACTTGATGAGTCGTTAGGAAATCTGGAAGATGCACGAAAAGACTTTGATAAAGCAATTGAATTAGATCCGACTTTAGCTGATGCTTATGCAGGAATTGGTCGTTTGATTTACAATAAAGGCGTAAAAATGTTGGAAGAAGCAAACAACATTAAAGACATTAAACTTTACAATGCAGAGCAGGATAAAGCAGAAAATGTTTTCAAACAATCCATGCCATACTTTAAAAAAGCCGTTGAATTGAATCCAAAAGAAGTTGAATACAAAAAGCCGCTAAAAAATCTGTACTACAGACTGAAAATGGATGCGGATTTTGATGCGATCAGCAAAGAAATAAAAGCACAAGAAGATAGTAAGTAATTGATTGATATTATCAATGATAGAAAAAGGCTTTCCGGTTACCGGAAAGCCTTTTTTGTCTCTATGATCTTTATCTGTAACAAATATATAGTCGTGCATGTAAGCTGATTTCGATAAATATGAGTGCAATCAATGCGATTGATCAGTATTGCTTACAGAGAATTATAAAACGATTACAGAAAGCTTGTATAAAATAAAGACCTGACTTTAATGCGTCAGGCTTTTTTTTATAACAAGTTATCTTTTCTGCAAATATTTTTCAAATAAAATAGTGCTCATTTAAAAATAATTTTATAATTTTGCAATACGAAAGACAAAAAACAGTAAAAAAGGCGAAAAACACCGTCGTATTAGTACGAATGAGAGTCTTGAACCGAAAACCTTGCTTCGTACTAATACGAACGAGCATTTTGAACTGAAAACCTTGCTTCGTACTGGTTCGATCGAACATTTTGAACCGAAAACCTTGCTTCGTACTAGTACGAACGAGCATTTTGAATCGAAAACCTTCGTTCGTACTAATACGACGATTCAAAAATCATTTTAAACCTGGTTTTAATCATTAAAACACAAATAATTTTCTATTTATTTACCCTTAAACGCAGTATTATGCTAAAAATTTTGGAATGCCCCTTATCTCGTTTACAAAACGAGGAACACTACAAGTTTCACACCGATACAAACGGTTTGATTACTATTTTTACAGCCGCTACATTGCTTATTGTGGCCGAGTATAACGTTTATTTGAAAGCTTATGCCGACGAAGGCGAAGCTTTGCACTTTGTGCGTAAAAGTACCTACTCCGACCAGCTACATGTGGCTGATATGAAACGCAACGAAACCCTACACGGAATTGACGACGTTATTAATAGTGGTTTGAAACACTTCAACACCATGGTACGCGAAGCTTCCACACGGTTGAAAGTGATGAGCGAAACCATTGGCAACATTACCGGCAAGAGTCAGCAAAACAAAACGGGAGCGATTATTAAACTGATTTCCGATTTTCGCGGACCGTATAAAGCCGACATTACCACCGTGGGATTGGACGGCTGGGTGGACGAATTGGTTGCAAACAATACCGAACACGACACCATTGAAAACTCACGGCTCGACGAAAAAGATGCCAAAACAGATTTGCGCATGAAAGAAGTTCGGGTAGATATTGATGCCAGGTATCGCACCATTACCGACAAAATAAATGCACTGATTATTGTAAACGGTGAAGCTCCTTATGTTGATTTTGTAAACAAACTCAATCTTCGTATCGATTCATATTCAAACAATCTCTCTATCCGCAAAGGGAAAAGCAAAAAATCAACCGACCCTGCTGCAGCTATTCAATAAAATTATCTTTGAAAGGAGCGCAATTACCGCGCTCTTTTTTTTGAAAAAAATTATAATAAAAAAAAACTGCCATCGAAATAAATCGATGGCAGTCTTTTTTTAATCAAGTTGAATTATTTTTCAACTATACTTTCTACAGAGTATTCAGCTGGAACACCTGCTGCACCAGATTTAATACATTTCATTTTTATTGTATAGTTAGTAGTTTTCGAACTACTGTAATAAGCAGGCATTGAAATAACAACATATTGTTGAAGACCAGAAACAGTTTCTTGCAAATTAGGGAAATTTACCTGAGTAAATAAAGGCATTGCTTCTTTAATACGTTGATTAAATAAAACTAATTTATCTGCATCAGTTTTAAGTGCTTTAATAGCTGCATCTCCATAAGTTGTTCTATCAGCAGTAAATATAAATTCAGGATAATAAGCGCTGAATCCATAATAATGTTCTTCGTTTACATATGTCAATTTAGGATACCAATGAGTCGGATTTACAGCATCGGTAGAATGAATTCTTAAATAATCAATAAATGCCATAACGTATAGATTATTAGGAGCTCCTTTTACCAACTTCAGGTAAATTGTAGGATCATAAAGCCATTCTTTACCATTAAATATATACTGTTCAGAAACACCACCCCAATTTGTACCATCAAAAGTCAGAATGCGATATTGTTTTTTTGCTGATTTGTTAGAATCATAGTATAAATAATTTACAACTTTAACATCACCAGTTACTGCATACGGACATTTAATTTTTAAATAGGTATTTAAATAAGTCATTGCTGCTGGTATTGTAGCTGATAATTCTTTAAACTGACCAGGTTGATTTACTCCGGTCCCCATTTGAATATAATCTGCATCGGTCAACGTAAACCTTCCTGTAGCAGGAATAGCCAATGTATCTCCATTATCTACATTGTCGTATGACACTTTTATGGTAGATCCAAAGTCGGCATAGATGTACTTTTGATCAAATAAGAGAGGCAAGTAATCCTTAGCTTTTAATTTTGAGTTGAAAAACTTATTACTAGCAATATAACTTGCTTTAATATAAGTTGAATCTGTCGTTAACTTAAGGTTTAACCTTGCAATTGATGCATTTATTTTAATAGAATCGGCTGGACTTGCCTTTTTTAATAAAGTTTTGTAAGCCGTAATAGAATCATTAACTGGCTTTTTTACTGCAGTTGCAATTGTTGCGTAATCTACATCAGTTAATGTGTAATTATAATTAGCAACATTTGAAGGTCCAGCACTAATTAGTCCGGGAAAATTTGCTTTATTATAATCATCCGTACAAGCAGTAAATAACGTCATTACTGCCAAACATATTAAATAATATATCTTTTTCATTTTCATTTATTTATTTAGTAAGTGACTCTATTTAAAATCTGATTTTTAAATTCATTGACCAGGTACGACCAAATCCGTAAAATACAGGTGAGGTGTTAGCTGTATGGTCAGTTCCATCAGTGGCATCAGTGATATATTCGCTATCTAATAAGTTGAAGATATTTCCAACCAAAGTGGCATCATATTCACCTATTTTGAAACGATAGTTTGCAGAAAAGTCAACTGTTACTGCATCTGGAATCATCCATGGTTGAGCAAAATTTGAAGCTGCAAGACTTGTTCCAACAGATGAAAGATTAAAGTTTGCAAAGTTTCTACCGAAATAATTACCATCTAAACCAATTCTGAATCCTTTGAGTAATTGATAATTAAATCCGATGGCAGCAGTGTTTTGTGCTGAGTTACCAACCATAATGCCTTGAAGATTCACATTTACAACTCCTTGTTGAGGGCTTAACATTGGTACGATATTACCGGTAGCATCAACGGGTTGACCTTGGCTATCATAAAGGTAACCGGTAGCGTTATTTTGCCATACGTTGTTTTCAATTGAAACCATACCTGTAATTTCCATGTCTTTCATCGGTCTTGCTACAAAGTCAAGTTCAACTCCTTCATAAAGTGAATTCACACCTTGAAGGTTCGCAACCAAACTGTTCTGAAGGTTTGCGTTAATTGCACGTACTAAAGTTTTATCAATCCAGTTGGTCCGATAAACATTCAAATTGGCAGTAAAATATTTAGATTTAAATCCATATCCTAATTCAGCAGAAAATGCTTTTTCGTTAACTGCAGCATGATTAAGCTCATTACTGGTAGTTGATTGAAGAAATGCACCACCCGAAAAGAAAGGAGCACGTGAAATAATTCCAATATTGGCAAATACATTATGATTTTCATTGATATTATAGTTTGCACCTCCCTTAGCAGAATATCCAAGAAAACTTGCAGTCTGTGAAAGTGCTTGTGAAGGATCGTAATAAAAACGGTCGTAACGCCAGTTTGCAGTATTTGAACCTGAAATTGAAACAAAAGCACTTAATCCGCCTTTATTATATTCAGCTTGTCCGAAAAGTCCCTGACTTGCAATAAAACCATCATAATCACGATAAACAACATCACCAACTTGTAGTTTTTTTGTTTGCCAATCGGTATTACTTAATAATGGACGTGAAGAAGTTGCATCAATAAAGAATTTTCCACCATATAAATCAGTAATATTATTTGTATGTGTTCCTTTATAATAACGTAAGTCTAAACCTCCGTAAAAATCTATATTTTGTCCTACTTTTGTAGTATATGTAGATAATGCACCAACCCAGACATGTTTATTTACAGCTGTTGACATAATCATTTTTGATCCATTTGGATTTGTAGGATCAGTATTTAGTTTATAAATTGCACCATAATCAAATGTTCCATCAGCAGCTCTGAACAAAGTGTTTGGAACACCAGTTGTTGAACCGTACCAGTTGGAACGATCACTACTGGTGTAGCCTTGACCACCCCAACCACCGCCATTACCCAGCGATAGATAAACGGCTGTTGAAAGACTTGATTTTTCATCAATTGTCCAGAAATGATTTAATGATATTTGAGGTTTATCATAATAATTATAGGACGATTGTTTGCGTTGACCATTCATATCAAAACCATAAGATGCATTATATTTGTATTTTAATGGTTGTTTTTGCCATTCAGAGATTAAAAGCTTATCACCGCTATTGCGTTGGTTATGCCATTGTGGAGCTGAAAAAGCAGTAAATGATAATTGTTGTGAATCACTTAATTTTTTAGAGATATTAATAAAATAAGAATAAGCTTCATATTCAGTTCCCTGAATATATCCATTGCTTGTGGTTTTTGAACCCAACAAAGTAATAGCCCAGTTATTGGCATTTAAACCAGTAGATACGGAAAATCCTATTTTTTGATATCCATCGTTTGCAATTCCATAGGAAAGAGATCCGCCTCTTATAGCATCAGTTGAGCGTGTTAATACATTAATAGAACCACCTAATGATGGTGCAGCAACTTTGGAAGCGCCCAAACCACGTTGAACCTGCATCGAACGGGTTACATCACTTAATGCACCCCAATTTGACCAATAGATACCGCCCCATTCCATATCGTTCATGGGCACACCGTTTATCATTACTGCAATGTTCGGAGCTTCAAATCCACGTAAATTTACGCGTGAATCACCATAACCACCACCTTGTTTTGTTGCATAAACACCGGGAGTAGATTTTAAAATTTCCGGAAATTCTTGAGTTCCAAGTTTTGTTTCAATTAAAATTGGATCAAGCACGGATAGAGCCACCGGAGTTTTACGGCGAATGGCGATTGATGATGTTACGGTAACGTCATTTAGACCGATAGCTTCGGATTCCAATGAAATGTTACCTAAATCAGAATTTGAAACTGGAAGGGTGATGGTTTTGTAACCGACATACGAAAACACAAGATTTTGCTTGCCTGCCGGAAGTTTTATCGTAAAACTCCCATCCAGAGTCGTACTGACTCCTGTCTTAGTTGCCGGATTAAAAACACTTACTCCAACGAGAGCTTCGTTTGTGGTCTTGTCAACCACAACGCCTTTCACCAATCCTTGCGAAAATGATAGTTGAGCTATCAGAATCACAACAAAAAAAGAAATAACTTTTTTCATAAAGTTGTTGAATTAATTAAACGTAGTTTTAAATTTGTTAGTAATTTCCGCAAATATAACGCATTTCCTGTGAAACTCTATTTCAATTTGATGAATATTTATCAACAATTTAAATATTATAATGTGTCAATTTTTGGTTTATCACTTTACATTGATCGATTGACTTTCATATTGAAATAATAATCACATTATTAGGCTGGATATTTTATAAAAACAACGATTTAATTTGAAAAATGAAATTTTTAAGTGTTTTGAATTTAACGTTTTTTAAATCAGTCTTAATGGTATAAAAAGTTTGATTTTAATATTAAATAAGAATTTGAGAGTTTATTTTTTGCAAATTATAGATTTTCATATTTGAAATTTAGAACAAAGGAAATTAGTTCTATTCAAAAAATCTGTATCTTTGCAGCCCCTAAAAACTGAACGAAATGAATTCAAATGATAAATTTATGCGCAAGGCAATAGCTTTGTCAATTGAAAATATAAAAAATGGTGGTGGACCATTTGGTGCGGTCATTGTAAAGGATGGGAAAATTATTGCAACCGGTGTAAACCGCGTTACGGCAAATACAGATCCAACTGCTCATGCCGAAATGAATGCTATACGAAAAGCTTCAAAGAAATTAGGAACTTTCGACTTGGAGGGTTGCGAAATCTATACTTCGTGCGAGCCTTGTCCAATGTGTTTGGGTGCTGTATATTGGGCTCATTTGGATAAAATGTATTATGGTAACACGAAAACCGATGCCAAAGATATTGGTTTTGATGATTCATTTATATATGACGAAATTGAACTAAAAATATCTGAAAGACGTTTGATAAGCATTCAGAAATTACCTGAAGAAGCTATAAAAGCTTTCAAAATCTGGAATAACACGGAGGATAAGATTAAATACTAAGCCCATATTTTTAAACTTCAAACCTTTCAAACTCTTTAATTATTAATTTAGCAGATTTTCAACAACTTTACGCCCTGCATCCTCAGATTCAGGAACTTTTAAAAAGGGCTTCTTCACTCGAACAGAATATAAAAATTTCTGGTTTGAGCGGATCTTCATCAGCATTGGTTTTAGCTTCACTTTTTAATGCCAATCGGCATACTCACATAATTGTACGCGATGATGCGGATGAAGCGGCTTATTTATACAATGATCTGAAACAGATTCTTTCAACGGATGATGTTTTCTTTTTCCCATCGTCATTTAAAAAGGCCATTAAACTCTCTCAACTCGATTCAGCCAATGAAATTCTTCGTACAGAAGTGCTTAACCGACTGGCAAATACTTCTATTCCCTGTTTAATAGTCACATCGCCAGAATCGTTAATGCAAAAAGTGGTATCGGCTGACAGCATGCAAACCCGCATGTTGAAAATGCATGTGGGTGAAAATCTCGGGATTGAGTTTGTAGTTGAAATGTTGTTGGAATATGGTTTTGAACGGGTAGATTTTGTTTATGAACCGGGCCAGTTTTCAGTGCGCGGAAGCATTGTTGATATCTTTTCCTTTGCAAATGAATTGCCCTATCGCTGTGACTTTTTCGGAGATGAAGTTGAAACTATTCGGGTTTTTGATATTGAAACTCAGCTTTCGCAAGAAATGAAAACTGAGATCATAATCATACCTGATCTACAACATGATAAGTCATCAAAGCATGTTTCTTTCTTTGAATTTATTCCTGCGAATAGCTTACTTAGTTTTACAAATGCTGCGTTTGTGCGCGAAAGAATCAATGTGCTTTATAATGAATTGCTTGTAAAGGCAAACGAAGGCGAACATAAAACTCCGAATCTACATAAAACCCATATTACAGGTGATGAATTTTTTGAACAGGTTCAAAAGTTCCGCAAAATGGAATGGGGTGAGAAGTCATCTTTTGAACATAAAACAACGATAACTTTCAATACTTCTCCTCAACCGATTTTTCATAAAAACTTTGATTTGGTTGCCGATAACCTGAAACATAAACTTCAGGAAGGTTACAAATTGTACATGTTGAGCGACAGTGTAAAACAAACCGACCGGATTGCGGCCATTTTTGCCGACCGTGGTGATAATATTGTTTTTCAAGCAATTAAAAATACGCTTCACGAAGGTTTCATTGATCATGATTTGTCGTTACTTTGTTATACCGATCACCAGATTTTTGACCGTTTCCATAAATATCAACTGAAAACGGATAAAACACGTCTTGGAAAAGTAGTGATGACGCTTAAGGAACTAAATCAGTTTCAGATTGGCGATTATATGGTTCATGTTGATCACGGTGTGGGAACTTTCGGCGGATTGGTACGAACCAACGTGAATGGAAAAATGCAGGAAATGGTGAAGTTGGTATATAAAGATGATGATATCATCTTTGTAAGCATTCATGCCCTGCACAGAATATCGAAATACAAAGGCAAAGAAGGTGAAGCGCCAAGAATAAATAAACTCGGTTCAGGTGCCTGGGAACGTTTAAAAGAACGTACAAAATCGAAGGTGAAAGATATTGCACGTGAGCTGATTAAGCTCTATGCAAAACGAAAATCCGAACAGGGATTTCAATATTCGCCGGACAGTTATTTGCAACAGGAACTAGAAGCTTCGTTCGTGTACGAAGACACGCCCGATCAGGTAAAAGCTACTGCAGATTTGAAAAAAGACATGGAATCAACCTTGCCGATGGATCGCTTGGTTTGTGGTGATGTTGGATTTGGCAAAACCGAAGTTGCTATTCGGGCAGCTTTTAAAGCGGTGACTGACAGCAAACAAGTGGCTGTTTTGGTGCCGACTACTGTACTGGCATTGCAACATTATAATACATTTAGAGATCGCTTGAAAGATTTTCCATGTACAATTGAATATTTGAGTAGGGCCAGAACGGCAAAACAAACTTCTGAAGTGCTTGACAGGTTGGCAAAAGGTCAGGTTGATATTTTAATCGGAACTCATAAATTAGTTGGTAAATCGGTAAAGTTTCACGATTTGGGATTGCTGATTATCGACGAAGAACAAAAATTTGGTGTAACGGTAAAGGAAAAACTCAAAGAAATGAAGGTGAACGTGGATACCTTGACTATGACAGCCACGCCAATACCACGTACTTTGCAGTTTTCATTGATGGGAGCACGCGATTTGTCCATCATAAACACGCCACCACCAAACCGTTATCCAATTCAGACTGAAATTCATATTTATGACGAAGATGTGATTCGTGAGGCTATTCAGTTAGAAATGAACCGAAATGGTCAGGTATTTTTTATTAATAATCGCATTCAGAATATATATACAATCGAAAACATGATCAGACGGCTGGTTCCGGGTTGTCGTGTTGTTGTGGGACATGGTCAAATGCCTGCCGATAAGTTGGAAGAAGTGATTGTGGATTTTATTGATTATGAATATGATGTGTTGGTTGCCACAACAATTATCGAATCTGGAATTGATATACCAAATGTAAATACCATTATTATTAATAGTGCTCAAAATTTTGGATTAAGTGATTTACATCAGCTACGTGGTCGTGTTGGTCGGAGTAACCGAAAAGCATTTTGCTATTTAATGGCACCGGAAATGAGTTTGTTGACTCCTGAAGCTCGTAGACGACTTCAGGCATTAGAAACTTTTGCCGAACTTGGAAGTGGTTTTAATATAGCCATGCAGGATTTGGACATCCGTGGTGCTGGGAATATGCTGGGGGCGGAGCAGAGCGGGTTTATTGCAGATCTGGGTTACGAAACCTATCAAAAAATTCTGAACGAAGCCGTTCATGAATTGAAAGATGAGGAATTTGCTGAACTTTATGCGGATGAAAGGGCTGAGAATGCCGATTCAACAGCATTTGTAACCGATTGTCAGATTGATTCAGATCTGGAAGTCTTGTTCTCTGTTGATTACATTGAAAATGTGTCCGAACGTATCAGTTTATATCGTGAACTGGATAGTATAAGTACTGAAGTAGAATTACTCGAATTTGAAAAACGATTAGAAGATCGTTTCGGTAAAATTCCTGCAGAAGGTCAAAGCTTGATGTTGGTGGTCAGATTAAGATGGTTAGCCATGCAATATGGAATTGAAAAGCTGGTATTAAAAAACGAACGGATGACTGCATTTCTGGTTTCAAATCCGCATTCTCCTTATTATCAGTCTGAGCCATTCGGGAAATTACTGCGATATATGACAACTCATCCTCGTCAAAGTCAACTCAGAGAGCAAAACCATCGGCGCTCAGTAGTTTTTTCTAATGTAAAAACGGTGGAAAGAGCTTGGGAAATTTTATCAGAGCTAGGGGCATGAAAAAACCGCATTGCCATTATTGAGAAAACTCCTAATAAATAGGATTTGAGGTGTTAGTTCTCTTTGTAATCTGCCGTTCAATATGAATACCCGAAGGCGCAGCCCGCCATTAAAAACCGAACATATCTCGTTAAATTTTTAACGTTGAGTTTTCCAATCTCAAAACAATGCGGTTCGTTTTTCTTTGAAACAAAGATAACGCTATATTTTTAAATTAATCTGTTTTGAGTGTCAAATTTAGTTAAAAGTGAATGTTTGAGCATTTTTTAATCATAATTACAGACTACTTTTTTTACAACAAAAAAAACTCAGTGTAAAATTTCGTTATCTAAAAGAAATTATCTACTTTTGCAACACTGAAAAAAGAAGAGATTAACAAAAGAACAAATTACTCATTATCCCATGGCTAAAAAAGCAGATCAGAAACACGACGAATTAGAAAATGTACAACATGCATTAAACGCGTCAGAAATGTTTATTGAAAAATATCAGAAACAAATATTAATTGGCGTAGGTGCAATCGTTCTGGTAGTTTTGATTGTATTATCTTTCCGCAATTTCTATATGGAACCAAGAGAAAAGGCTGCAGAATCAGAAATGTACAAAGCTGAAGCACTATTTGCAACCGATTCGTTTAAATTAGCTCTTGATGGAAATTCAAAAACTATTGGTTTTAAAGAAATTGCATCAGAATATAGCCTTACTTCTACTGGAAATCTTGCTTCCGCTTATGCCGGAATTTGTTATTATAAATTAGGAAAACCGGAAGAAGCTGTCAAATTTCTTTCACAATATGATGGAAAAGATATTTATTTCAAAACATCAGTAATTGGCTTAATTGGTGATAGCTATGTTGATTTAGGCGAAACATCAAAAGCGCTCAGTTATTTCGAAAAAGCTGCCGATATGAAAAACGATGTTTTAAGTCCGGTCTATCTGAAAAAAGCAGGTTTAGTTTACGAATCATTGAAAGAACCTCAAAAAGCTGAGAAAAAGTACACAATAATAAAAGAGAAATATCCGAAAAGCGCTGAAGCATCTGATATCGACAAATATCTTGCACGCGTTCAAAAATAAACGATTCTGATTTCAGAACGATAATTAAAAGCTGCTTCCCCAAAAGGAGTGGCTTTTTTTGACAGTCAGCAGTAAACAGTGAGCAGTAAGCAGTAAACAGCAAGCAGTTTAAAACTTTATAAACTTTCAAACTTTACAAACTTTACAAACTTTACAAACTTTTCAAACTTTCAAACTTTACAAACTTTTCAAACTTTCAAACTTTACAAACTAAAACATGGCAACACAATATCAAAATCTTTCGGAATACAATGCCGAATTAATGCCCGATAAAGAAATTGTAGCAGAACAAAAATATGCTATCGCAGTAGCCGACTGGAATCCACAAATAACACACGCCATGCTGAATGGTGCAGTTGAAACTTTGGAATTAGTCGGTGTGAAGTCTGAGAATATCACCATTATTCATGTTCCCGGAACTTTCGAACTTACTTATGCTGCAAAGAAATTAATTCAAATTGATGCCTTTGAATACGATGCTGTAATTGTTATCGGATGTG
>JBBRTR010000076.1:0-13887 GCA_038244215.1 Bacteroidales bacterium | reverse complement strand
GTAAAATATATCTCACCAATGCTAATAAATGGGGATCGTTTTTCATGGTAGTGATTATTAATTTTGATTCACAAAAATAATAATCATTATTTTAATCCACAACTTTTACGGGTGAGCCCTTATATTATATAGGTTCAACCACTTTTGATAAACTTATCTATTTTTATCAAGCGGCTTTTGCGGGGCATTAAAGTCAACTCGTCACATTTCTTGTTTTTATTTTTTGAAACTATTCATCGCATGCGGTTTTAGAAAATAAAAATAAGATATGTGTTCCGCTCTGCCTAATTGAGAAATGGTTTTGATAAGCTATTTGGTTATCAATATCATTTATCGGCGATATTGCCGGAACGGCTTTGAACGCAAGCTATGCTTGTTTGGTTCTTGCCTTACTAAAGAAGAATTTGGCGTTTACAAAGTGGAACACATGCACTTGAGTTATAAGAAAAATAAGCAATACAGGACACTGTGTTTACGCTTGGTATATTATAGAGATGAACAAGGGAGAAAGTATAAGTTTATAACCAATAACTGGGACATAACAGATCAAGAAGTTGCATTGATTTATAAGTACCGTTGGACAATAGAACTAACGTTCAAAAAGTTGAAACAAAATTTTCAACTGCATTTTTTCTATTCGGAGACTGAAAATGGCATAAAAACGCAGATTTGGTGTACATTAATAGCACATTTACTACTGAATGTAATTCGTGTTTTATCTGAAAGTAAAAAAATCATTTTCTACCATTGCAGCATTGAACAGAATACACCTAACAAGTCATTTGGACTTAAATTGGGTGGTAAGTGAAGGTAGAAAGGCATACATCCAACGTAGAAAAAGTATAAACAAAAGCCCTACAAACGTACAAATGTCGTTATTTTGAGGGAAGTATGTTTTTGAAAGCGCAAATGAAAAATTTGTAACTAAAAGAAATACAAGTAATTAAGAATAAATACTGACAAGATTTTATGTTTGTCGGTTAATAGTGATTTATAAAGTATCCCATTATTATATTTTTATTTAAATATATATGTAATTGGTATTATATCGATTGCAGAAATAATTCAGTCTAATGTCGACTTCGTCTAATTGTATTGTTTATTACTATGAATTGGCATTATACCGAAGACAGCTTTGGACTGGAATAATAATTCATTTGGTATTATATGTTGTATAAAGTGATTTGGTTTTATAACCTTTTAGTCATTGTGGAGCGAGACACTAAAACGTTTATGCCAAACATGATAATAAAGAAATCGCTCAAAAGTTCAGTTGCTTTTGAGCGTTTTTCTGTTTAGGAGTATATTCAAATTTTAGCTATCCGTTTAATTTCATCGATTATTGCTTTTGCAAATGCTTCTGCTTGTTCTGGAGTTCCAGATTCAGAATAGATACGAATAATGGGTTCTGTATTGGATTTGCGTAAATGCACCCAACCGGTTGGGAAATCGATTTTTACGCCATCAATATCATTCACCTCGTATTGTTGATAGGATTTTTTGATAGCAGCCAGAACTGCATCCACATCGATAGCCGGAGTGAGTTGAATTTTATTTTTTGAAATGAAGTATTCCGGATAGGTTTTCCTGAGTTCGGAAACTTTCATTTTTGATTTTGCTAAATGAGTCAGAAACAAAGCGATACCAACCAATGCATCGCGTCCATAATGGCTGGTCGGGTAAATCACTCCGCCGTTTCCTTCGCCGCCAATTACTGCTCCTGTGGCTTTCATGGCAGCAACTACATTAACTTCACCAACAGCAGCTGCTGTGTATTTTCCTCCACGCAGAATGGTAACATCACGCAAAGCACGACTTGAACTCAAGTTTGAAACCGTATTACCCGGTGTATGTTGCAACACATAATCAGCAATGGAAACCAAGGTATATTCTTCGCCAAACATGCTTCCATCCTCGCAAATTAATGCCAAGCGATCCACATCAGGATCAACCACAAAACCCACATCGGCTTTTCCCTGCTTCATGAATGAAGAAATCTCGGTTAAATGTTCTGGAAGTGGTTCAGGATTATGTGGAAATTGGCCATTTGGTTCGCAATATAGTTTTTCAATTTTCTTTACACCCAACGCTTCGAGTAATGCCGGAATAACAATTCCGCCCACCGAATTCACACAGTCGATTGCCACGCTGAAATCAGCTGCTTTAATCGCTTCCACATCTACTAATTCGAGTGCCAAAACACTATCAATATGTTTCTGAGTATATGAAAAATCTTCAGATAGCTTTCCTAATTCGTCAACCTGTGCAAATTCAAAGCTTTCTTCAGCAGCAATTTTCAAAACATTTTCCCCTTCAGCAGCATTCAGAAATTCGCCGCGTTCGTTCAATAACTTCAGTGCATTCCATTGTTTCGGATTATGGCTGGCCGTGAGAATAATTCCTCCTGCTGCTTTTTCCATAGTTACGGCTAATTCGGTAGTCGGTGTGGTAGCCAAACCTATATTGACCACATCGAAGCCCATTCCCAGTAAAGTTCCGATAACCAGTTGATTTACCATTACACCGGAAATGCGAGCATCGCGACCTACTACAATTTTCTTGGATTCAGATGCTTTGGTTGATCTGATCTGAGTGGCATAAGCTGCGGTAAAACGAACAATGTCTAATGGATTTAAGCCATCACCAACAGATCCGCCGATTGTGCCGCGAATTCCTGAAATTGATTTAATTAAAGTCATGCTATCTGAAGTTTGAGAGTTTTGCGTTTTGCGTTTTGCGTTTAGCGTTTAGCGTTTAGCGTTTCGTGTTTAATGTTGAAATTATTGAATCAATATTTTCAACATTAATCGTTCATCATTAATTCTTCCTATTTTTGAATTTTGATTTTCAATTCATATCCCAAGGGAGTCACTGAAGTTAAATAGTTTGAAAAACCTAGTTTTGATGGAACTATAAGTTTAGCTTCTGAATCATTTCTCTTCATATACGAAACTGCTTCCTGAAATCCGATGCAGGACTGTGAATAATCGCCATAAACAAAAACAGGCGGTTGAGGAAAATCGATTGTCGACCAATTATAAAGTGTATCTGGAACCATATCAAGCGTGTATTGTTTGTAACGCGGAACCACAATATCTTTATATTCGAGTGAATCGGTGCTTGAAACATCGCCATAACTGATCATATGAATATACAAACCACTTGTTGTCAAAACATAGTCATTTGTTTTCCAGACAGAGTCTTTCGGAAATGTACTTAATACTTTGATATCGTTGCGTTTAATATAGGCGGCAATAAGATTTTTTTCATCATCTAATTGTTGTGCGTACGTTTTTCGGTCAGAACAGGAACTTATAATTATCGATGTCAAAAAAACCAAGAAAAGTAAATAAGAAATTCGTTTCATTTCAATTTTTATTTTAGTGCAAATATCCGATTAAAATATCATATTTAAAAGTTAAGAATATCAAATAAAGATAGAATTGTATAGTTCTCAAAAAAGGAATCTAAAATTGCAGTAATTTCCTTAAATCCAAATTATTACTCCTCAACTTTTACACGATAAATCAGCGTTGTGTAAGGTGGAACATCTTTTTCATTTCCTTTCATTCCATAGGCTAAATACCAGGGAATTATAAATGTGGCACTATCACCTTTGTGCAACATCTTTAACCCTTCATCCAAGCCTGTAATAACTTGTTTTTTGCCAAGAACCAGAACTTTACTTTCCGACAGAATTTGTTTTCCATTTAATAAAAAGAGCTGATAATGAATATGATAATTTTCAAATTGTTTTAAACGCGTCGAACTTCCTGAAGAATTTATTTTATACCAAAAACCAAGGTCATTTTTCTTAAAGTCAGAAGCTTTTTCAGCAACATAGTTGCGAATTAGTTCATCTTCCTGAATTGCAAGCCGTTTATTAATTACCAACAGCGAAACAGCAGATGAATCAATAGTATTTCCCTTATTAGATGGGATTTGAGGAGCTTGTTTCACACATGATATTATGCCTGAAAAAAGTATTGAAATCAGTATTAAATTCGAAATTAATCTCTTCATTAAACGCAACACTTATGTTTACTACCGACTACAAACTACTAACTATAAACTACAGACTATAAACTACCGACTACAAACTACTAACTATCTGATATTGGCTATGCTCATAATGTCGGAGAAAACTCCCGCAGCAGTGACCCCTGCTCCTGCTCCATATCCCTTAATCATCATTGGGAATTCGTTATAACGTTCGGTTGTGATTAAAATTATATTATTGCTTCCCTGCAAATCATAAAAAGGATGCAAACTGTCTACTTCCTGCAAACCGACTTTACAATTTCCGTTTTCCATCGTACCTACAAAGCGCCAGCGTTTTCCTTCGGCTTCCATTTTCTGACGTTTGGATTCGAATTCGGCATCAAGTTCAGGAACTGTTTTCCAGAATTCATCCATGCTACCAGCAAAATATTTATCAGGAATAAACAGATTCTTTTCCACATCAGACTGTTCAACCCTGTATCCGGCTTCACGTGCCAGAATAACGAGTTTGCGAATTACGTCTTTTCCACTTAAATCAACACGCGGATCAGGTTCGGAAAAACCGGCTTCTTTAGCCATAAGAATTGCCTTACTAAGTGGAATTTCACGGCTAATTGTATTGAAGATAAAATTTAAAGTGCCTGATAAAACCGCTTCCATTTTTTGAATATGGTCGCCGCTGTTTATCAGGTTATTCATTGTGTTGATAATCGGTAAACCCGCTCCAACATTAGTTTCGAAAAGAAACTTTACGCCACGTCGACGTGAAGTTTCCTTCAGATTCGAATAGTTTTCATATGCTGAAGAAGCTGCTATTTTATTTGCAGTTACAACCGACACGTTATTTTCAAGCAAAGATTGATATAAATCGGAAATCTGTGCATTCGCCGTACAATCTACAAAAACGGAATTAAAGATATTCAGATTTAAAATTTCGTTACAAATTAGTGCAGGCGAAGCTTCAACACCATTGTTTTTAAGTTGTTCAACATAATTTTCGAGATTAATTCCATCGCGGTCGAATAACATTCTTTTGCTGGAAGCTATGCCCACAACATTCAGTTTCAGACCGTTTTGAGTCATCAGTTTTTCTTGCTGTTTTTCAATCTGATTCAACAAACTCCCGCCCACAGTTCCGATTCCGGCAACATAGATATTAAGCACCTGATATTCTGACAGGAAGAAAGAATCATGAATCACATTCAACGCCTTACGCAATGATTTACGGTCGGTTACAAATGAAATATTGGTTTCGGAAGCACCCTGAGCACAGGCCACAACATTAATACCATTTCGTCCCAATGTTCCAAAAAGTTTACCGGCAATACCGGGAGTACGTTTCATATTATCGCCGACAATAGCGACTGTTGCCAGATCGTCTTCCGAAAAAATATCGTTTATTTCGCCCTGTACAATTTCGTTTGCAAATTCTTTTCGCAACACGTCCACAGCCAATTTACTATCGGCATTCCGCACTCCGATGGAAGTTGTACTTTCCGAAGAAGCTTGTGAGACGAGGAAAACGCTGATGCCGTTTTTGGCCAAAATGCGGAAAATACGATAATTCACACCAATAACACCCACCATACCAAGTCCCTGAACGGTAATGAGCGAAGTGTCGTTAATAGACGAAATTCCTTTAATGGCTTTAGACGGTTCACCTGTTTTCTCCCGTGAAATATAGGTTCCTTTGGCTGTAGGATTAAAGGTATTTTTTAAAACTACCGGAATATTTTGATGAAAAACCGGGAAAATTGTAGGAGGATAAATGACTTTCGCGCCAAAGTTACAAAGCTCCATTGCTTCAATAAAACTCAGTTTATCAATAACATAAGCATTGTTAATAATGCGTGGATCGGCAGTCATAAAACCGTCCACATCACTCCATATTTCGAGCAGATTGGCATCTAGCGCAGCAGCAAGAATAGCAGCAGTGTAATCAGAACCACCTCGTCCCAAATTAGTGATGAAACCCGTATTTGAATCGGTAGAAATAAAGCCGCCGCAAATACTTATTTTAGGTATTTCTACAAAGTTTTGGCGAATTAAAGCATTGGTTTTATCGAAATTTACAATATGTTTTTCAAATTGATTTTCGGTTTTTATAAAACTTCTTGAATCGAAATGTACCGCATTATCAATGGCATGCGAAACAATAATTGAAGAGATGGATTCACCGTAACTTACAATCGTGTCAGTGATTTTGATAGAAATATCCTTAATAAGGCAAATTCCCTTGAAAATATTTGACAAATCAACAAACTGACTCTGTACCAGATTCAACACTTCCTCTTTTTTAAAAGCAGGAATTACGGTATGAATCAATTCGATATGTCGGGTGAACATTTGTTCGTATTCGACAAGATAAGTTTTATCACCTTCGGAAGCCAGTTTAGCTACTTTATAAAGTTGGTCGGTAACACCTGAAAGTGCCGATACAACAACGATTACAGGTTCACTCTGCTCCTCTACAATCTTTTTTACACTCAAAATTCCGTTGACAGAACCTACGGATGTTCCACCGAATTTCAATACCTTCATCGCACGATTATGTTAAGTTTACAAACTGATTTTACGAATTGCAAAATTAGCTCTTTTTCGTCAATAATCGGCTCTTTTGCCCATTTTTAGGCAAAACTGTTGCCACATTGCAAAAATTGCGTTACTTTTGCAGCACTTTTGAAATAAAAAAGCAGACTGGTCTGGTAGCTCAGCTGGATAGAGCAACGCCCTTCTAAGGCGTGGGTCATGAGTTCGAATCTCATCCGGATCACCATAAAACCGAAAACATCGATTGATGTTTTCGGTTTTTTATATCTAATTCTCAGATTATTTCGCCAATTGATTTACCGATTCAACTAACCGTACAAATTCCCTGCGGTAGCCATGATTATCCGTACCTAAACCGTTATTGGCCAGTGCAAGCACTTTTTCGTAGTTGGCATCATCTTTGAAATCAGAAACCCGTAACAATTGTCCGAACATGGCCACTGCCATTACAAACTGAAAATCATCGGATGGTTTATTCGTCACATCGTTTGCTAAAACCGAAATTCCATTTTTTCACTCTTGTCTTCTTTCGGCAGTTTATAACGAAGTTTCACGGTGAGCAACTCATTTGAATTTTCGTTTGAGTTTAGTGTTGTCTTGATATTCTTATTCTTTTGATATTTCAAATCGTCCACGCCGCCAAAGGTATTTTCCACACCAACGGGAATAATTTCGTAAAGTGCCGTTACCGTATGCCCTGAACCTAATTCCCCCGCATCTTTTGTATCGTCATTGAAATCTTCCTTGTTCAGCAAACGACTTTCATATCCGATCAACCGGTAAGCATTCACATAAGTCGGATTAAATTCCACCTGTATCTTCACATCTTTGGCCACGGTGTACATTGTGCTACCAAATTCATTCACCAACACTTTGTTAGCTTCCTGTATATTATCGATATACGCATGATTTCCGTTTCCTTTTTCTGCAAGGATTTGTAATTTATTGTCTTTGTAATTTCCCATTCCATACCCTAAAACCGTCAGAAAAACGCCGGATTTACGTTTTGATTCAATCAAATTTTCAAGTTCAGCCGGACTGGAAGCACCCACATTAAAATCACCATCGGTACAAAGAATAATCCGGTTATTTCCATTCGGAATAAAATTCTTTTCAGCAATTTTGTAAGCCAGTTCAATGCCAGCTCCACCCGCTGTTGAGCCGCCTGCTTGAAGATTTTCAACTGCTTCCATTATTTTCTGCTTGTCGGTTCCTTCAGTCGAAGGCAAAACCACTCCGGCAGCACCGGCGTAAACCACAATTGCTACACGGTCTTGAGTCCGTAGATTATTGGTCAGTAATTTGATGGACGATTTTACTAATTCTAATCTATTCGCACCATTCATTGAACCGGAAACATCCAATAAGAACACGAAATTTGAAGCGGGAAGATTTTCTGACGGAATTTCACGTGCTTTTACTCCAATACGAACCAGTTTGTGTGTTTTACTCCATGGACAAACAGCCATTTCTGTCACAATATTTACAGGAGATTTTCCAGCTGGTTGGGCATAATTATAACTGAAATAATTGATCAGTTCTTCAATTCGGATGGCATCTTTGGCGGGCAACTGGCCTTGATTGATTATACGCCGCATATTTCCATACGAAGCAGCATCAACATCCAACGAAAAAGTGGAAAGTGCCTGATCTTTTGCTGCAAAGAACCTGTTTTCTTTAAAAGTGCTGTATTCTTCATTATTCACTTTATCAGCAACAACATAACCAGGACAAGCTGTTACTGCATTAAAACTTTGTTCATATTGCACTTGGACGCCACTAACTTTCCCGTTTAACGTTCTTGAGACAGCACCCGTCATCAAACTTTTTCTCTGTGTCCCAGAACTCACTACAATCAATTCATCTAAAGTCGATTGATTTTCTGTCATTTTTACATCCAGTTTTTCTGCTTTTACAACAATTTTCTGCGTATTACAACCTATCAATGAAAAGACAAGGGTTTTCCCGATTTGAGTTTTGATGGAATACATTCCATTTACATCCGAAATAGTTGCATTTTTTGTGTTTTTTTCTGTAACACTGACGCCAATCAGTTTTTCATTTGACTTGGCATCGGTAATGATTCCACTTACTAATACCTGTTGACTAAAAGCACTTAAAGCCATGTTGCCGAGCAATATGAAAGTCAGCAAACGTTTGTTCATTTTTGTTTTCATGATCGTTGAGTTTTAATGAGAATTTATATTCTGAAAATTGATTTCACCTATTAGATACATTTTCAGAAGGAATTCCATAAAAGGATGTGATTTTTTTTTAATTTTGTGCAATAAAATAAATCAACATCGCCTATCTCATTGAAAAACACGCGTAAAATATCGGATTACTCCAACGAAGAATTGCTGGCAATTTTTGTTGAGGGTCATGATACTGCGTTTTTGGGTGAGTTATACCGCCGATTTATTCCACTTGTGTACGGATTGTGTCTGAAATATTTGAATAATCAGGAACTGGCGCGGGATGCGGTGATGGATATTTTTGAAACTCTGGTTGAAAAAGTACCTCAGTACGAAATTAAAAACTTCAATACATGGCTGTACAGTGTGACCAAAAATCATTGCCTTCATATAATCCGGAAGGAAAAACAAACTTCTTTCGTTAATATTGAAGATGCATTTGTGGAAAATGAAGCGATTTTTACTCTAACAGATAAACCTCAGTCACAGGAAGAAGCAGATGCACTAACATATTGCCTCGGCACTCTGCTCGAAGAGCAAAAGGTAAGCATTGATTATTTTTTCTTCGAAGAAAAATCATATGCTGACATTGTGGAATTGACAGGTTATGCATTGAGCAAAGTGAAAAGTTATATTCAAAACGGGAAACGAAATCTGAAAAGTTGTTTGATAAAAGTTCTCCAACTATCATAAGTTATTATGAAACTGAAAGATTACATACAGGGTAAACGCCACGGAAAAGAAGCCAACCGACTTGAACACGAGGCGATGAATGATCCTTTTTTACAGGATGCCATTGATGGTTTTGATACTGTTCCGGGTGACCATTATGCAGCTATTCAGGAACTTGAAAAACAATTACTCCAGAAAACAGAACAAAAGAAAAGGATTATTCCAAATCGCAGATGGACGATTGGTGTGGCAGCAACCATCATTTTATTGTTGGGAATTGGAAGTTTATTTCTTTTGGACAGAAGAGCCCCGGAATCGATCGCATTTAAAGTGCCAAAAACAAGTTTTAAAAATAAAACCGACAGCATACCGACAATTACAATGAACAAAGAACTTGAGAATAAAGTTGTAACACAGAATATTACAAAACAAAATATCAAATCAAAATCCGGTAGAACTTCCCAAATAAGTTCGAAATTAAATGACATTTCAGCTTCTGACAATCAAGTTTCGTATGAAGTTGAAACAATGAGTAGTTCTATAACGAATTCACCCATCATAGAGACTGATAAGGTTCATATTAAATCCATCGATTCGGTTAATCAACAGGTAAATTCATTTGTCGCTAAAAATGTATTATCTGGGAAAGTCAGTGGTTTAGCTGTTATGACAACCGATTCAAATAATCCTGAATTCGTAAAAGATAAATCTAAACTAAATTTAGCTACAGTTTCTAGGAACAAAGTGAAAAGTCCGATAAAAATCACCGGAAAAATTGTGGATGAAAATGGCGAACCCGTTGTCGGAGCTTCTGTGAAAATTAGAGGTCAATACGATGGAACAATCACAGATATGAACGGGAATTTCGTTTTAAATTCAACTGTTACCGATAAAGACATTTTGGAAGCAAATTATATCGGATACGAAAAGAAAGAGCTTGCATTGACTGATAATCTGAATGAAATCAAATTAAAACCTTCTCAATTGGCTTTGAATGAAGTGGTTGTAATTGGTTATGGAACTCAAAGAAAAAGTTCTATGACAGGTGCAGTATCATCACCAAAGAAGTCATTCGGAAAATCGGAATTTATCGAATTTGTAAAAAAAGAAAGTAAAACCGGACTTTGCGATGGGAAAGGTGGCACAATCCAGATCAATTTTTATATTGATAAATCAGGAAAACCAACAGAAATAAAATTTACTCAATCACCTTGTAAAGAAGCTGAAGATGAACTGATTCGTTTATTAAACAGTTCACCGAAATGGACCACGGTTGATCAGAAAATTAAGCTGAAAATGGAGTTGAAATAGCCGAAATTAGTCCATTTTATAAACAAGTGCATTGATATTCATCCCCGCTCCTACTGAAGCAAAAATGATAACGTCTCCTTTATTTATTCTGTGTTCTTTCAATTTATCCTGAAGTATTAGATCGAATAAGGTCGGCAATGTCGCAACCGAAGTATTGCCCAGCGTTGCAATAGTCATTGGCATAACGTTTTCTGGTGCTTCTTTTATATCATAAAGTCCATAAAACCGTTTCAATATCGCATCATCCATTTTTCCATTGGCTTGATGAATCAATACTTTTTTGACGTCGGTTATTGAAATCTCACTTTTATCGAGACAGGCTTTTATGGCTAAAGGAACTGTTTCAAGGGCATACTGATAAAGCCGTCTTCCGTTCATTTTCAAAAACAAGTCGTCTTTTTTCTCAAAATCGGGATTAAAGGATCGACCCATATGCAAAAGCTCTGAATGCATGAAAGTGTCTGATCGGGTTTTATGAGCAAGTATTCCGACGGGTGTATCACTTTCCCGGCTTTCAATAACCACTGCTCCCGCCCCATCGGCATACAACATGCTGTCTCTGTCATGCGGATCACTGACCCTTGACAACACATCTGCACCAATAACCAATATCTTTTTGGCATCGCCCGATTTTATAAAATAATCGGCCTGAATTACTGCCTGCAACCAACCCGGACATCCGAAAGTCAAATCATAAGCAATTGTATCGGGATTTTTAATTCCCAGACTATGTTTTACTTTTGATGCTAAAGCTGGTACATGTTCAGGTACTCGGTTGTCAGCTTTGGTATCCCCGAAATTATTGGCCAGAATAATATAATCAAGCTCTTCTATATCAATATTGGCTGATTTGACAGCTTCAAGTGCTGCAAAATAAGCAATATCCGATGTCTGCAAATCGTCAGTAACGTATTGTCTTTCGGCAATAGTCGTTATTTCCAGGAATTTATCAGTTATATCCTTATTATTTTTATCTAACCTTTCTCCTTTTTCATCATAAAATATATGATTCTGAAAATCCTCGTTTTTTATTTTTCTTGTCGGTATGTAATTTCCTGTTCCGGTAATTACACTGTAAATATTTTTACTCATTTTTATTATTTAATCTGATGATAATTTCTTTACTGACCTAAAATAGGTTGATTATAATTGACTGCAAAGTTAAAGCTTAATTTCAAATAATCCATAAATATCATCCGAATTTTATATACAAAGCTCATTTTATGTAGATAATTCGAAAAATATGCGCTTTCCTTCAACTCAGGCTGAGTTGTAATTAATGCAGTAACCAAAATGATTTAGGTGGTTTTCGGGATTATGAGGCCTGTCGGAAAGCTTAGAAAGCTAAAATTCCGTATAATTTACGTATCTTTGCCATTCATTATTGTAAAAAATTATGTATACTGATCTCCAACTTACAGCACTCCCTGAACAAGCTGAAACACCCTATTTATTGACCAAATTAGTGGCCGATAAACTTGAGATTTCGCCCGATCGAATAACCAGAATTCGGACTACAAAAAAGTCGATTGATGCCCGTTCGTTTCAGGTAAAAATAAATTTAACCGTAGAAGTGTATTGGGACGAAGAAGCTCCTGTTGCTCCTAAACCCGAATTTAATTATCAGAATGTTGGTGACAAAACGCAGGTTTTAATTATCGGTGCCGGACCTGCAGGACTTTTTGCAGCCTTGAAATTGATTGAATCAGGGTTGAAACCCATTATTCTGGAGCGAGGTAAAAACACTCATGACAGGAAATTAGATATTGCACAATTAAACCGCAACAAAGGAATTGATGAAGATTCAAACTATTGTTTCGGCGAAGGCGGTGCGGGAACTTTTTCGGACGGAAAACTGTATACGCGTTCAAAAAAGAAAGGAAATACTGATCGCATTTTTGAAATTTTCAATTATCACGGAGCAGCTTCCGAAATTTTATACGATGCACATCCTCATATAGGTTCTGATAAATTGCCTTTGGTAATTGAAAATATAAGTAAAACCATTACTTCGCATGGCGGTGAAATTCATTTCGAACAACGTCTCACTGAAATATTAATCGAAAACAATCAGATTACAGGTTGTAAAACTGCCGACGGAACTGAATTTAAAGCCCAAACTTTGATTTTAGCTACCGGACATTCGGCACATGATATTTACGAAATATTGTACAATCAAGGAATTGCACTCGAACCAAAAGGCTTTGCCATGGGCGTACGGGTAGAACACAAACAATCTTTGATTGACAGCATTCAGTATCATTGCAAGGAGCGTGGTGCGTTTTTACCTTCAGCCACGTACAATTTAGTAGATCAGGTGAATGAACGAGGTGTTTATTCGTTTTGTATGTGTCCGGGTGGCCATATTGTTCCGGCAGGAAGCAATGGAAACGAAATCGTAGTAAATGGAATGTCGGCTTCGCAACGCAATTCTCCGTATGCCAATTCGGGTATCGTGGTGGAAATCCGTCCCGAAGATATTCCTGCTGAATTTCATGAATTCGGCGTACTTGCCGGTTTGAAGTTCCAACAATCCGTCGAAAATATGGCATTCAAAAATAATGGTGGACTTGGACAAGTGGCTCCGGCACAGCGTTTGGGTGATTTTGTAAAAGGCAAATTATCAGCGGATTTACCTGAATGTTCTTATTTGCCGGGATTAATTTCATCACCTATGCATTTTTGGTTGCCCGAAATTATTTCATCAAGATTGAGAGAAGGATTTAAAAAATTCGATCGTAAAATGCATGGTTATCTGACGAATGATGCTGTTGTGGTTGGCGTTGAAACCCGCTCTTCTTCAGCAGTTCGCATTCCCCGCAATTCGGAAACAGGACAACATCTGGTTATCAAAGGACTTTTCCCGGCAGGCGAAGGTTCAGGTTACTCTGGCGGAATAACTTCTTCGGCAATAGATGGTGAAAATGCAGCTGCCTTGGTTGTCCAAAGTCTAAATTCAAATGACTAAAGACATTTTATTCCAGATTAAAAATTAGACCTCTAACATTAGACTTTAGACACAACAAATATGAGAAATAAACCAAAACCGACTCCCGGCCCAAAAGAAACCAGACTCAAAGTAAGCGAACCCATGGAATTGATGACTTTTTTGCTTGCCAAAATGGGTGGAATGAGTCGTAATTCCATAAAATCATTG
>JBBRTR010000075.1:0-13931 GCA_038244215.1 Bacteroidales bacterium | reverse complement strand
GTTTCGCATTTGCTGGCTGCAATTTTGCAGGAATCGGGTTATAAGGTGGGTTTATATACTTCACCGCATTTGGTTGAATTTGGAGAACGAATACGAGTGAATGGAATAATGATTGATCGTAAATACGTTGTTGACTTTGTAGCAAATCACAAAAATTTGTTTGACGAAATTGAACCTTCTTTTTTTGAAGCGACAATGGCTATGGCTTTCGATTATTTTGCTTATTCTGAAGTTGATGTAGCTATTATTGAAGTTGGTTTGGGTGGCAGGCTGGACAGTACGAATATTATTCAGCCGGAATTATCGGTGATTACCAATATCAGTTTCGATCATGTGGGCTTTTTGGGAGATACGCTCGAAAAAATTGCTTTTGAAAAGGCCGGAATAATCAAAAAGAATATTCCGGTTGTAATTGGTGAGGCAAATGCAGAAACACGTCCGGTTTTTGAAGCAAAAGCAAAAGAAGAGAATGCACAAATTTATTTTGCGGAAGAACTGATTTCTGTTTCACTCAAAAATTATGAAAATAATAAAATGCGTGTTGAAACGTCTGATAATAAAGAACTTGTTATTGGATTGAGCGGTTTATATCAACTGAAAAATATAGCTACGACTCTTGTTGCAATTGATAAACTTAGGTTATTGAATTTCAAAATTACGGATAAAGCTTTGTTTTCAGGCATTGAAAATGTAAATCAACTGACTGGTTTTCAAGGTCGTTGGCAGGAATTACAACAATCGCCAAAAGTAGTTGCCGATACCGGTCATAATATTGCCGGAATCCAGTTTGTGGTGGATCAGCTTAAATTACAGACCTTTAAAACCCTACATTTCGTTATCGGGATGGTTAATGATAAAGATATAACTTCCGTTTTGGCAATTTTACCCGTGGATGCACAATATTATTTTACTCAGGCAAATATTGCAAGAGCTTTGGATGCTAAGGAATTAATAAATAAAGCTGAGACATTCGGATTGAACGGAAAATCATTTCCTTCAGTTGAAAAAGCCGTTCAGTCAGCGTTAAAACATGCTGATCCGAATGATTTCATTTTTGTTGGAGGAAGTAATTTTGTTGTCGGCGAAGCATTGTCTTTTTTAGATACAAACAAAATAAAATGTTGAATAATATAACATTAATATGAAAATTCAATTTAATCTAAATTTTAAAAAAGCTGATATATATTATTTGATTCAAGCCATTATAACATGGACATTTATCAATTTTGCATTTAATATGTTTGGTTTATATCTGACAAAGATTTTGAACCAGTCAGCATACGAATATCCTGAAAGTGTTTGGTATGAATTTGTCAAACCTATTTTGCTTCAATCATTATTATTCGGAATTATATTCAGTATAGGATATATAGTGCTTAAAAGAAAAGTTTTAGCATACTATATGTTTAGCATAGTGCAATTTGTGATATTTCATCTCATATTCTTCTTGAACCTTAATTTCAGAAATGGAGTTCATTTTGTTTCAACATTTAAAAACATTGGAATCGAATATTTGACTTTATCGGGACAATATTTTGTCGATATTCTATATCTTTATTTTCCTGTTAATGGGAATTATACTAACGGAATATTTGCGCCAGATCATGTGGAAGCATTTTATATCCATTGGATATTGCTGAATATCGTATATTATTTCTTTATCAGCTGGATTTCGCTTTATGTAACGCGCTTCTTTTTCGGCAAAACAACACAAAAGGTTGAATAAACATTGTTATTCAACCTCTTGTGTTTACGTTAATGCAGTTTTAAGCAGTTTTTACCTTATAATTGCAACTTGTTTTTCCTTTTACAATGTTAGTCAGACGTGATTTCAGCAACTGTCGTCGGATAGGAGTAACCCTGTCGGTAAATAGGTGGCCTTCCAAATGATCGTATTCGTGTTGAATCACACGGGCAATGAATCCTTCAAATTCTTCAATATGTTCCTTGAAATCAGCATCGAGATATTTGATTTTAATTTTTTCTGCCCGCATAACGGTTTCATGCACGCCCGGAATACTCAGACAGCCTTCTTCACCAGCCTCTTCTTCCTCACTTTTTTCCAACATTTCGGGATTAATTATTGCAACTTTAAATTTTCCTAATTCCGGATTATCTTCCTGTAAAGGTGACAGATCAATCACCAGCAAGCGTATAGCTAAACCGATTTGTGGTGCGGCCAATCCGATCCCATCAGCATGATACATCGTATCGAACATATTGCTGATCAGCGTATTCAAATCAGGATAATCGCTTTTAATTTGTTCCGTTTTTTTGCGTAGTACAGCGTTTCCGTATGTATAAATTGGTAATATCATTGTTCTTGTTCATAGACAGTTGCGACCTGTCAATATATATAAAATTAATAAATCTTTGATTCGAGATAACTTTGCAGAATAATGGTAGCTGAGATTTTATCAACCAACGCTTTATTCTGTCTGTCTTTTTTCTTTAAACCGCCATCCAACATGGCTTTATGCGCTAAAACCGATGTAAAACGTTCATCAACATAAATTAGTTCAATATCAGGGAATTTACGTTGCAACCCAACCACAAACGGTCGTATATATTGCATCGATTCTGACTCCTGACCGTTCATTTGGGTCGGTAATCCGATAACAAACTTTTCAACAGGTTCTTTGGCAATGTATTTTTGTAAATAATCCAAAATTTCGTGAGCCGGAATAGTGTCCAGTCCAGTTGCAATAATCTGCATTGGATCGGTTACCGCTAGTCCAACGCGCTTTTGTCCGTAATCAATTGCCAGAATTCGCCCCATATTTTTAAAATTCGAGTGCAAAGGTACAAAAAACAGCTTGTTTTGAAAAATCAGTTTTAAATAATTTGCTAACATTATGAAAGTCAACGAATTGTTACTTTTATGATGTTTTTTTGTGAGTTGGAATATGGTATTTGATTGATTTGACTATCTTTGTTGTAAATTAACCATTTATCGAATACTTGGTTTAAACTATTCATTTATAAAATAATAACAGTATGCACAATTGGTTTGAATGCAAAATTAAATACGAAAAGACCGCCGAAGAAGGCAAAATAGTAAAAGTAAACGAAGCTTATCTTGTTGATGCACTCACATTTTCGGAAGCCGAAGAACGAATCAATAAAGAGATGGAACCTTTTATCAGTGGTGAATTTTCAGTTTCTACTATTCGTAAGGCACGTATCAGTGAAATGTTTGAAAATGAAAATGGAGACAAATGGTACCGGAGCAAAGTGCTATTTATTACATTGGATGAAGATAAGGGAATTGAAAAGAAAATCGCATCTACTATGATGGTGCAGGCAAATAATATTAAAGAAGCTTGGGATGGTATTCAGGAAGGAATGAAAGGTTCGATGGCTGATTATGAGATTGCATCCATCGTGGAAACAAACATAATGGACGTTTATAAATACGAAGCTGAATAAATAAGTCGGCAGTGGGCAGTTCAAAAAAAACTGCTTACTGCTACTGTCAACTCTGTAACTATGTCAATACAAATAAGCCTGAAATCTATTCATCAACACATTCCCTCGAAAGTGCAACTGGTTTGTGTGTCAAAGTTTCATCCGAATGAAGACATTCAGGAAGCTTATGCAGCCGGAGAACGTATTTTTGGTGAAAGTAAGGTGCAGGAAATGGTTGGAAAATATGATTCTTTACCAAAAGATATCGAATGGCATTTTATTGGACATCTTCAAAGTAATAAAATTAAACATATTGTTCCCTTCGTTTCTTTGATTCATGGTGTCGATTCATATAAAATACTGGTTGAGATTAATAAACAAGCTGAAAATGCTGGAAAAATGATAAACTGCCTGCTTCAGATTCATATTGCAAGTGAAGAAACCAAATTCGGGTTTTCTGCTGAAGAATTGATAAAAACACTTTTGGAAGAAAACTGGAAAGAACTTCGAAATATTCAAATCTGCGGGTTAATGGGCATGGCCACTTACACTGAAAACAGAGAACAAATCAGATCTGAATTTAAAGTATTGAAAAATCTTTTTGATAAAATAAAAACTGATTTCTTTCCTAAAAATAATTCATTTTCAAAGCTTTCCATGGGAATGTCGGATGATTATCAGATTGCAATAGAAGAAGGAAGTACATTGATTCGGGTGGGAAGCTTGATTTTCGGGAACCGGAACTATTGACAAGAACTAAAATTTTTAAGCTCTCAAGGATAATTTGTATTTTTTGAGAGCTTTTTTTATAACTTCAGTTTGCAAATTTCAGTTTGGAATTCCAAAGACTCTTCAAAACCATTAATATATTCTGTATATAAATTCATTGTCAGGAATTTTGCCACCGATACTTTGTGGATTAAATTTATAAAAAATATTTAGATACAATTCGACTTCCTTTTCCAGTGCAAATGCACCGACATATTTTATATTGCATAAAGGTAAAGATGACTTTGCAATTTCAATATTCGGTGTAATTTTATAGTCCACCATGAGTTTAGCTGTACTGTCAGGTTGTTCAATAGTATAATTACAACTATTTGTATATGCTTCACAGATTTGAGAAACCAAATTCGGATAATCGTCAGTAAATCTGCTATTTACTAAAAAAGAAGTCTGCACGAATATATCATTATTGAAATTGTTATAATACTCTTCGCAATCAAGTTTTTGAAGAATATGAATTGATTTATCTTTTAAGATCAAAATACTTACAAGAGGCTCAGAAACAACAGCATATTCAGTTTTCTTTTGCAATAATGCTTGTCCGACTTCACTATTTGTACTGTATAAATAGTTTAGTTTTATGTTTTTTAGCTTGTATTGTACTATCATTCTTTGGAGTAGAATATCAGCCGTGGAGCTTTGTCCGAAAACTGCAATTGTATTATTATTCATATTTTCAAGATCGTTATTTTTCGAATTTGTAAGCAAATACAAAGTTCCCCAAACTGGGCAAGCGATCATTCTGAAATCTACACCATTGTTATACAAATTGGCTGCCATTACAGTTGGTAACACTGCAAAATCCAGTTTATTTTGCATCATTAGAGTTTGAATTTGCAATGGTTCGTCTTTTATTATATATTCAACCTCCTTACCACCAATCTGAGGTTGTTGATCCATCATTTGAAGAAAACTGATTGCTGAAGGTCCATTAAGAATTCCTATGCGTATTTTATCAGAAGAACTTTGCGAACAGGAAGCAAGTAAAACTGTGAATATATAAATCAGAAAAAAATTTATCTTCTTTTTCATTTACAAGTATTGTATAAAACCGTTTCTCTTGATAGTCGAAAAAAGGATGAAGTTTGTATATTTATTTAGTTCAAGTACAAAGATACAAATTTTGTGCATTTTTTTTAAACAATAAACAAAATAAATAATTAAAACAACTATATTTGCACCGTTTTTATAATTTACCCCAAATATTTTGTTTTGCCATGGTGCAAATTTTATTTATTTCCATTATTTGTATACTCGTTGCCGATTTCGGTTTAGAGCGCACACTTGCCTACTTAAATATAAAAAACTCAACCAAAAAACTTCCCAATATTCTCACGGATATTTATGATGCGGATAAATATGCTAAACAACAGAATTATTTCCGGACAAACTCCAAATTCGGAATGTTGACAAGTAGTTTTAGTTTTCTAGTGACTTTTCTGATGTTTGCTTTTGGAGGTTTTGGTTGGTTTGATCATTTTTTGCAGAATTATACACAAAACGTAATTTTACTTCCGGTATTATTTTTCGGAATACTTTTCTTTGCAAATGATCTTATTGGAATACCGTTCGATTTATATGATACTTTTGTTATTGAGCAGAAATTCGGATTCAATAAAGTGACTCCGAAGATTTTCATACTTGATAAACTGAAAGGTTATGCTCTTGGTATTATTGTTGGCGGTGGTTTGTTGACCTTGATAATCTGGATTTATAATCTTACTCCCGTTTACTTCTGGTTGATCGCTTGGGGTATAATTACTGTTTTCAGTTTGTTTATGAGTATGTTCTATTCCGAAATTATCGTTCCTTTATTCAACAAACAAACACCGCTGGAAGATGGTGAGTTACGTATTGAAATTGAAAAATTTGCTACTAAAGCTAATTTTAATTTGAAAAATATCTTTGTAATTGATGGTTCAAAACGTTCTACAAAAGCAAATGCATATTTTAGTGGTCTAGGTCCAAAAAAACGAATTGTTTTATACGATACACTGATTGAGAAATTATCAACAGATGAAATAGTTGCCGTATTGGCGCATGAAATAGGGCATTATAAGCATAAACATACCTTGAAAGGAATGTTGATATCTCTGCCAAGTTCTTTACTTTTATTTTTTGTATTTGGATTAATATTGAAAAGTGATGCTATGGCTCAGGCTTTGGGTGGAACAAAAGCTTCATTTCACCTTAATGCTTTGGCATTTAGTATTTTGTATACGCCAATTTCACTGTTGATTGATATTGTAGGAAATGTTTTATCCCGAAAATACGAATATCAGGCAGACGCATTTGCTGCTAAAAACGGATTTGCAAGTCATTTACAATCAGGTTTGAAAAAGCTTACAGTTTCTTCGTTGAGTAATTTGATGCCACATCCGTTCTATGTGTTTTTTCATTATTCGCACCCGACACTTTTTCAGCGATTGACTAAACTTAACCAATAACATCATTATGATACTTGGAATTATGGGTGCTATGCCCGAGGAAATGGATAAACTTATTGCTGCAATAACTGAAAAGGAAATTGTGGAACGGGGAAGTCGTATTTATTATAAAGGTAAATTATATGGACAAAATGTGGTTGCAGTTTTCTCGCGTTGGGGGAAAGTGGCAGCAGCAACTACAGCCGCGAATTTAATTTTGGAATTCAATGTGGATCGTATCGTTTTTACCGGAGTTGCCGGGGCAATTTCAACCGAATTAAATGTTGGGGATATTGTAATTGGACAGCGATTATTTCAACATGATATGGATGCACGTCCGTTAATGCGACGTTTTGAAATTCCTTTAACCGGAAAAACATCATACGAAACACCCCAGCAAAATGTGGACACCATGGCTCAGGCTGTTCATAATTTTTTGAAAACGAATAAAGAGTTTAGAAAAATTCTAACTGACTATCAGATAAATAATCCCAAACTTTTGACGGGAGATATTGCAAGTGGCGATTTATTTATTTCCAGTTCAGAAATGAAACATGCTTTAAACAGAAATCTTCCTTCTGTGGTTTGTGCTGAAATGGAAGGAGCAGCTGTAGCACAAGTTTGTGATGATTACGGTATTCCTTTAATCGTAGTTCGTATTATTTCCGATTCAGCTGATGAAAAAGCACATGTTTCAGCAACTGGATTTTTAAATCAGCATGCCGGTGATTATTCGCTTTCTATTATCAAAGAATACATAGGTTTAATTACAGAATCATAAATTGCAATAAATATAATTCAATTAGTTGTAAAACAGAAATCAAATAAACAATTTAATATATTACTAATCAATCATTTTTAAATTTTATGGAGAATAACATTTTCTTTATGGTGCCTATTGCTTCTCTTGTTGCTTTAGGTTTTGCATTTTACTTTTTCAAACAGATGATGAAAGAGAGTGAAGGTACAGACACAATGAAAAAAATTGCGTTGCACGTTCGTAAAGGTGCTATGGCCTATCTAAAACAACAATACAAAGTTGTTGCTATCGTTTTTGTGGTTTTAGCTGCTATTTTTACAGTTATGGCTTATTTCAACCTTCAGAATGGTTGGGTACCTTTCGCATTTTTGACAGGTGGTTTTTTCTCGGGATTAGCAGGATTTTTTGGAATGAAGACAGCAACTTATGCGTCGGCTCGTACTGCACAGGCTGCTTCTCACTCACTAAACAAAGGTTTACAAGTCGCTTTTCGTTCAGGAGCAGTAATGGGACTAACCGTTGTTGGTCTGGCATTGCTTGATATTTCTGCCTGGTATTTTATTCTTGATAAATTTGCAAATGTAGGTGATTCAAACAAATTAATTTACATTACAACTACTATGCTTACTTTCGGTATGGGTGCATCTACTCAGGCTTTATTTGCACGTGTTGGCGGTGGTATTTTTACCAAAGCTGCTGATGTTGGTGCTGACTTGGTAGGTAAAGTAGAAGCAGGCATTCCTGAAGACGATCCTCGTAATCCTGCAACTATTGCCGATAATGTGGGTGATAATGTAGGTGATGTTGCCGGAATGGGTGCTGACCTTTACGAATCGTATGCAGGTTCAATTTTAGCAACAGCTGCATTAGGTGCTTCTGCATTTTTGATTAATCCTGAAATGCAATTAAAAGCTGTTTTTGCTCCAATGATCATTGCAGCAGTAGGTGTAATACTTTCAATTATTGGTATTTTCATGGTGAAAACTAAAGAAGGTGCCAGAATGAAAGATTTACTTAGAGCTTTAGGTCTTGGTGTAAATGTTAGTTCTGCATTAATTGCAGTTTCAACTTTTGGAATTCTCTATACATTAGGTATACAAAACTGGATGGGAATTTCATTCTCTGTGGTTGCTGGTTTACTTGCCGGTATCATTATTGGTCAGGCAACTGAGTATTATACTTCTCAAAGTTACAGTCCAACAAAAAAAGTGGCTGAAAGTTCTAAAACCGGAGCAGCTACCGTAATTATTTCAGGTCTTGGATTGGGAATGATTTCGACTGCAATTCCTGTTATAACAATTTCTATCGCAATCATTTTAGCATTTATGTCATCACAATATGATCTGATGACCATGACTTATACACCAAACTTGACACTTGGTTTATATGGTATTGGTATTGCTGCAGTTGG
This sequence comes from Bacteroidales bacterium, assembly GCA_038244215.1. Classification (GTDB taxonomy): domain Bacteria; phylum Bacteroidota; class Bacteroidia; order Bacteroidales; family Paludibacteraceae; genus Paludibacter. The sequence goes on along the minus strand of JBBRTR010000075.1, from coordinate 5,140 downwards.
TATGCTTTCTACACTTGGTATAACATTGGCAACTGATGCCTATGGACCAATTGCTGATAATGCAGGTGGAAATGCAGAAATGAGTGGATTAGATCCTGAAGTACGCAGACGTACCGATGCTTTGGATGCACTTGGTAACACAACTGCTGCAACCGGTAAAGGTTTTGCTATTGGTTCAGCTGCATTAACTGCATTAGCACTTTTAGCTTCTTATATCGAAGAAATTAAAATTGCATTGGAACGTATTGCTACAGCTTCGGTAGACGGTATGGCAAGAGTAGGTTCAGAGATGTTGTCAATTGAAACTATCAAAGCTTCAACATTTGAAGATTTTATGCAATACTATAATGTAACGCTGATGAATCCTATCGTTTTGGTTGGTATTTTTGCTGGATCGATGATGGCGTTTGTATTTTGTGGTTTGACAATGAATGCTGTTGGTCGCGCTGCACAAAGTATGGTAGAAGAAGTTCGTCGCCAGTTCCGCGAAATTGTTGGAATTATGGAAGGTACCGCTGAACCGGATTATGCACGTTGCGTAGAAATTTCAACGAAAGGCGCTCAACGCGAAATGTTACTTCCTTCAATTTTAGCAATTGTAATTCCTGTTGCTGTTGGTATTCTTTTGGGTGTTGGTGGTGTTCTTGGTCTTCTTATTGGTGGATTAAGTACAGGTTTTGTATTGGCAGTATTTATGGCTAATGCTGGTGGTGCCTGGGATAATGCTAAGAAGTACGTTGAAGAAGGAAACCTGGGTGGAAAAGGATCGGATAACCACAAAGCAACCGTTGTTGGTGATACTGTTGGTGATCCATTTAAAGATACTTCAGGCCCTTCATTGAATATTCTTATCAAATTAATGAGTATGGTTTCTATCGTAATGGCAGGTTTAACTGTTGCATGGAGCTTGTTCTAATAAACTAATTTTAATACAACTAAAAACCCGGATTTGAAATTTCAAATCCGGGTTTTTAATGTGCATAATTTACGACTTATCCGCAACGTGAATATCCACAATTTTTGCAGGTTAAGCAACCTTCCTGATAAACCAATGATTTCTGATTACAAGAAGGACAAGCCTGTTCTTGGATTTGAGTTCCATCAGGAATGTATTTCTTTAAAGCACGTTCAACGCCAACTTTCCATGTATTGATAGATTCACTGTCGAGTTGTAGCCCTGAAACAAGCTTGATAACCTGATCAATTGGCATCCCATAGCGTAATACTCCTGAAATCAATTTTGCATAGTTCCAGAATTCTTTATCAAATTTGTGTGATAAACCTTCTACTGTAGTTTTGTAACCACGTTTGTTTACAAACTGAAAGTCATATCGTTTATTTCCGTTTTCATCAACGGTTTTGATGATTTTACCGTCATTTACTGTTTTGGGTAATAAAATACCTTCTTCATCATCTGCTAGTCCGGTGAAAATTTCATACGGTCTTCCATCTTTTAAACCAACAAATGCAATCCATTTATCTTTGGAGTTTTGAAAACGAACAACTTCGCATTCCAGTTCTTTTGGCCGTATTAATTGATCTTCTGAATAGGGAAAGCATATTGTTTTTTCATCCTTTTTTTCATCTTTCTTGTCTTCAACCGCAATAAGAACACCTGTCCGTGAACCATCACGATAAACTGTTACTCCTTTACATCCACACCGCCATGCTTCTTCGTATAAACGGCCTACAAGCTCTTCGGTAGCATCTGCTGGTAAATTAATGGTTACGCTGATAGAATGATCCACCCATTTTTGAATTCGTCCCTGCATCTGTACTTTTTTCATCCAATCCACATCATTGGCAGTTGCTTTATAATAAGGTGATTTTGCAACAAGTTCTTCGACTTCAGCTTTTGTGTAGTGTTTCGTAGTCGGATAGTTATTGGCTTCCATCCAGGTAACAAATTTATGATGAAAAACTACATATTCTTCCCATGAATCACCATTTTCATCTACAAAGTCAATGGTTACGTTTTTGTCGTTCGGATTCACTTTGCGTCTGCGAGTATAAACAGGCATAAAAACGGGTTCAATACCGGATGTGGTTTGAGTCATTATGCTTGTTGTTCCGGTGGGAGCTATTGTCAGGCAAGCAATGTTACGACGACCGTATTTAACCATGTCCTTGTATAATTCAGGATCTGCTTCGCGTAATCGGTTGATGTACGGATTGTTTTCTTCGCGTTTTGCATCATATACTTTAAAAGCACCACGTTCTTTTGCCATAACAACGGATGATCTGTATGCTGCAAGAGCAACGGCTTTATGAACTTTTTCAGAGAAATCAGTTGCTTCATCTGTTCCATAACGAAAACCTAATGAGGCCAGCATATCACCTTCACCTGTTGTTCCAACACCAGTACGTCGACCTTGCGATGTTTTAATTTTTATTTTTTCCCAAAGCTGGAATTCAGTTCTCTTGATAACGTCATCTTCTGGATCCGTCTGAATCTTTTCTATAATTTTATCAATCTTTTCCATTTCCAGATCAATAATATCGTCCATAACGCGTTGTGCCACAATAACGTGTTTGTGAAATAAATCAAAATCGAAACTAGCTTCCGGTGTAAATGGATTTTTTACATACGAATACAAATTGATTGCCAACAAACGACAACTATCGTAAGGACACAAGGGAATTTCACCGCAAGGATTTGTCGAAACGGTTTTATAACCTAGATCAGCATAACAATCAGGTACAGATTCACGAATAATGGTGTCCCAAAAAAGAATTCCGGGTTCGGCTGATTGCCATGCATTATGCACAATTTTCTTCCAGATAGCATTGGCGTCAACATTTTCTCTTATGTACCATGGCTCTTTAGATTGTACCGGATACTGTTGAGTGTAAGGTAAATTATTGATTGCAGCTTCCATAAAATCATCGTGCAAACGAACCGAAACATTGGCTCCGGTGACTTTCCCCGATTCCATTTTGGCATCGATAAACGATTCTGAATCGGGATGTTTAATGGAAACGCTGAGCATCAAAGCACCACGACGTCCATCCTGAGCAACTTCACGCGTTGAATTCGAGTAACGCTCCATAAATGGAACTATACCTGTAGAAGTTAGTGCTGAGTTTTTTACAGGCGAACCTTTCGGGCGAATATGTGATAAATCATGTCCTACACCACCGCGACGTTTCATCAACTGAACCTGTTCTTCATCAATTTTTATAATCGCACCATATGAATCGGAATCTCCATCGAAACCAATAACAAAACAGTTAGACAAAGATGCCACCTGAAAATCATTACCAATGCCGGTCATTGGACTTCCTTGTGGCACAATGTATTTGAAGTCGCGAAATAATGCAAAAAGCTCATCTTCGGTGAGAGGATTTGGATACTTTTTTTCAACTCTGGCAATTTCTTTTGCCAATCGACGATGCATGTCATCCGGAGTCAGTTCGTATGTATTACCATATGAATCTTTCAATGCATATTTGGTTGCCCAAACTTTGGTTGCCAGTTCATCACCTTTAAAATACGTGAACGTAGCTTCACGAATTTCATCTTGTGTAAATGTTTTTGTTTCCACGATAATAATTTTCTTAATAAGATTAGTATAAGTCTTTTATGTTTTTGTTTTGTTCAACAAAATTAGACTACAATGTTAGTGAATTAATCTCAAAAAAACAATATTCAAAACTCTTTTTTATAATAAAAAAATAAATGTTTTCCGAAACAAAAATTAAGTATCTATTAATCATTAATATAGAAATTCTATTTTGGAAAAATATTTTCCAAAATAGAATCCATAAACATTTATGAAAATTGTAATAAGAAAATTTGAATTAAAAGAGGAGGTTTGTAAAAGGATATGATTCTTGACGATTTAATATCATTCAATACATAATTTTACCATTTTCAACATTGAAAATTGCCGAATCTTGTCTAATTTGTTGCAATATTAAATCTAAATGCTCGCGGTTGGTATCCGTAATAAAAATTTGTCCGAAAGTTTCACCTGAAACTAGTTCAACGATTTTTTTTACGCGTTTTGAATCAAGTTTATCAAAAATGTCATCAAGTAAAAGTAATGGTGACATTTTATGGGTGCGTTTTAAAAAGTCAAACTGCGCCAGTTTTAACGAAATAAGATAGGTTTTGTTCTGTCCCTGCGATCCGACACGTTTAATCGGATATCCGTCAAGCATCATTTCTAGTTCATCTTTGTGAATTCCCTGTGTAGAATAGCCCAAAATCCGATCACGATCACGGGTTGAGATCATACGACTCTTAATATCATGTTCTTCGTGCTGAGAATAGTATTTCAGACTGATTTGTTCGTTTCCATCAGAAATATACGAATATAGGTTCTGAAAGATTGGAACAAACTCATCAATGAAAATTTTTCGTTGTTCGTGAATGTACGTACCAAAAAGAGCCATTTGATCTTCCCAAATATCCAGTAATGAAGAGTCGATGATTGTTTCCGATTTCAACAGAGCATTTCTCTGTTTCAGCGCGTTATTGTACTGTAATAATTGATTCAGATAGCTTTTATCATATTGTGAGATTACACCATCGATGAATTTACGACGTTCATCGCTGCCTTCCGAAATAAGAACAGAATCGTCGGGTGAAACCAGAACTAACGGCAACAGGCCGATATGTTCGGAAAGACGTTCATATTCCTTTTTATTGCGTTTGAATTGTTTCTTCTGACGTGGTTTCATGCCACAATAAATATCTTCATTCTTTTCACCTAATGTATATTTTCCCTGTAAAAGACAAAATTCTGCATCGTGGGTAATGTTTTGAGAATCTATTGAATTGGAACGGCTCTTACAGAACGACAAAAAATAAATGGCATCTAGAATATTTGTTTTTCCCATTCCATTATTACCGATAAAGCAATTGATTTTCGGAGAAAAAACCAATTCTGCTTCAGTAATATTTTTGTAATTAAGTATGGATAAAGAATTTAGTCGCATGAAAATAGAGATTTATTTCAATTGCAAATGTACATAATATCACTCTATTTTAATCTTAAATTTACAAACAAAGTTATCAACCATGGTGTTTTTCTTAATTTATGTTTGTTCTGTCTGAAAAATTCATTTTAATAAACTAATTTTGCATAACAATATAAGTTAAAAGTTTATGAGTAAAATAGATTTTAAAGTGATC
>JBBRTR010000074.1:0-14296 GCA_038244215.1 Bacteroidales bacterium | reverse complement strand
AGTGTTAGCCAAATCCTTTGCTTCTTCAACTGTAAAATGACCTGTAATCTGAGAGCTTCCGCCATCAATTTCGGTATTCACAGTTGGGAACGAATAAATATAACCATCCAATGAAATGGCAATTGATTTACCGATATTATCTTTAGTCATGCGTGCCCAGATTTTTGATCCTTCGGCATTCATTGACATACTTACATTTGCGTAAGCTGAAGTCTGACTGAAATCGGCACGAGCATCGGTAATAACATCACCACTAAGCGGAGCACGGCCATCACGGTTTGTAATTTTTATGGCAATTAATTCAAATGTTTCTCCTTTTGGATCAATCGCTTTAACACCCCATTTTAAACCCAAATCACGTGGCAAAACTTCACGTACTTGTTTAGAACTTAAATAAGTGTTCACGGTAGCTGTATCTTTACTATGAGCGTATCCTACAACCGGACCACGACCAATCTGACCGTTTTGACTATTAATACTTAAAACAGCAAATAAAGGATTTTCTTTGCGGCTCTTTTCCATCAATTTGGTAGAGTCAGTCTGAGTTTGTCCTTTCTTTTCAATGGCAGCTTTTAAACTGTCAACAGCCGAAATAGGTTTAACTGTTTTTACTTTTGTTGCTACAGGTTTTTCTGTTGTCTGGGCAATTACTGAATCACTTTTAACAGGAATCATTCCTCCATTTGCCTGCATGGCGGCCAGAACTTTATTTGCTTCAACAAGATTTTGATATATTTCAGTCAAATCATATGTTTCCCAAAACTCAAGGTTAGCAGAACCCTGCAACAATTTACGAACACGTTCAGGTTCTTTGATACCCGGAAGTTCGATTAAGATACGACCATTTCCAATTTTCTGGATATTAGGCTGAACAACACCAAAACGGTCGATACGTTGCCTTAATACATTGAATGAATTGCTGATAGCATCATCGATTTCGGTTTTTAATACTTTTACCACATCGTCATTTGAAGTTGTCAGAGAAATTTTATCTTTCAACTCGAACGTGCTAAAAATAGTAGCCAGCTTAGCCTGTGGATCCAACTCTTTGTAAGCTCTTACAAACAAATTTAGATAGTCGGTTTGACTGTTTGTCTTCTGAAGCTCAGTAGCCTTTGCCAATGCCTGATTGAAAGTCGGATTCTGATTAAAGTCGGATAATGAATGGATAATATCGGCAACCGATACTTCAAGTGTTACGTTCATACCACCTTTTAAGTCGAGTCCAAGATTGATTTCTTTTTCGCGACATTCTTTTAATGTGTAACCCAACCAAACTTTTTCACTTGAAAGAGAATCTAAATAGTTGAATTCCTTCATTTTGTCACCTTTGGCATATTCTGTAGCCTTCTGGTTGAACGTACTTGTAACAACAGTAAATGAAAGATAAAATATACACACCAGAGTAAGTGCTATTGCAAAAAGTCTGATAAGTCCTTTGTTCTGCATGGAAAAATTTTATTTAAAATAAGACATTAATTATTTCGATTTTTTTAAAGAGCTGCAAATATAGCGTTTTTTTTATTACAAACATAAAAATTTGGTACTAGAAATGCTAATATGATAAATTGAGTTGTAAGTGAGGGATTAATTCACTCACTTCCTTTCACATCATCGTACGTACTGTTAAGTAAAAGGTTAATTCTTAACTTACAAAAACAAGAATAGGAGTTCTTGATATATTTAAAAGAAATATCCCTTATCAATTAAATCACAGTCATTTCGCCACAAAGACTTATACTGAGTAGCTGTTTGACATCATCCAGTAGTGGATATTCGCCCAAAAGATACATCAGCTTGGTTACAATTGCTTCAGTTGTACAGTCGTAACCGCTTATAACTCCGGCACTAACCAGATTCAGACTGGTTTCGTATCGCCCCATTTCCACCGAACCGGTACTACACTGGGTTTTGTTCACAATCAGAATGCCACGGTCGGTTGCACTTTTCAATGAATTATAAAACCATTCATGTCTTGGGGCATTTCCTGCTCCAAAGCTTTCCAGGACTACGGCTTTCAAATTCGGAATATTAAGAATGGCATTTACTGTATGTTCTGTAATTCCGGGAAAAAGTTTCAGAATGGCGATATTCTGATTAATCGAAGTGCGAATCCGGAGCTTTGTACCAGCCGAAGGATAATGAATATACGAACGGAAATACTTAATATGTACACCAGCCTTTGCGAGAGGCGGATAATTATATGAATTGAAAGCACTGAAATGTTCAGCATTTTTCTTGATGGTTCGGTTTCCACGAAAAAGCGTGTCTTCAAAAAAGATACAAACTTCAGGTACAATTGCCTGTCCGTTTTCTTTAGCCGTGGCGATTTCGATGGAAGTCAACAGATTTTCCTTGGCATCGGAACGCATCATATCGATAGGAAGTTGTGCTCCGGTAAAAATAACGGGTTTGGATAGATTCTCGAGCATAAAACTCAGTGCCGAAGCCGAATAAGCCATCGTGTCGGTGCCATGAAGCACCACGAAACCATCATAATCTTCGTAATTTTCTTCAATAAGTTTGGCAAGTCGCTCCCAAACGGCCGGACGCACATCCGATGAATCAATCAATGGCAGAAATGGAATGCTTTTTATACGAATGCTGGTTTGTTTCAACTCTGGTAAGTAATCCAGCAAGCGGTCAAAATCAATAGGGCGCAATGCTCCGGTCGTCGGATCTTCGGACATACTGATTGTCCCACCCGTAAATAGCAATAAAACAGCACTTTGTTTTTCCACACTCTATTTATTTGAAATTTGTGACAAAGATAAAGTAAAATCTTATGTTTTTAGTGACAAAATGATATTTGTTTTTCAAATATGCCTATTGATTTGCATATACATTTTGATAGAAATTTATCACTAACTTTGCACTTTAAAAATCTCAGATTATGAACCGTATTTTTTTGATAGGATATATGGGCTCGGGCAAAACTACTGTCGGGAAATTGCTTGCCGAAAAGCTGCATTACAGTTTTGTGGACATGGATTCGCATATCGAAGAAAAACAATTCAAATCCGTTTCACAGATTTTCAGCGAATTAGGGGAGGAGAAATTCCGGTTGCTCGAAAAGCATTGTCTCCATGAAGTGGCCGAATTTGATAATGTTGTGATTTCGACCGGTGGTGGCGCTCCCTGTTTTTTTGATAATATGAACTTTATGAATTCACATGGTTTGACTGTTTATCTGAAAATGACTCCGGCAGAATTATCTATTCGTCTGGAAATTTCGAAAGCTAATAAGCGTCCACTTCTGTTCGATCGAAAAGGAGAAGAATTAAAAAAAATTATTGCTGAAGGACTTGCTAAACGGGAACCGTTTTACAATCAGGCTGCATTTGTTATCAATGGGAACGATGCAAATATAATTTCTACCATTTGCGAAAAGATTACTTCTTTATAGAAAGCCTTTTACAAACTGATTTCAGTAGATTACTTCTGTTTTGCCTCAAAATTGTCAATAACTTCTCCCTTATTCTTTCTCCATTTTTCAAAATTTGCCGTATCTTTAGCATCGCAAAATATATTCGAATTTGCGGATTGTAAACTTACTTGAAACAACTACTTAACATGGATTCTTTCGTTCATCTTCACGTTCACTCGCATTATTCCATTCTGGATGGCATGTCTAGTATTTCAGGTTTGGTGGATAAAGCTTCGAAAAACGGGATGAATGCCGTGGCTCTTACCGATCATGGAAGTATGTTCGGAATCAAAGAGTTCTTTAATTATACCAAAAAGAAAAACAGCAAGGTTTTTGCCCAAATTTCAACTTTAGAGAAACAACTCAATACCCCGGAAATTTCGGAAGTAGAAAGAACCGATCTGTTGAAACAGATTGATGTAGCCAAACATAAAATCTTTAAACCGATTATTGGATGCGAAACCTATGTGGCCAAACGTGGGCATACTTTGAAAGAAGGACAGGATGACCGGAGCGGTTATCATTTAGTTTTACTAGCTAAAAATAAAACGGGTTATCGGAATTTATGCAAACTTATTTCCACGGCGTGGATTGATGGCTTCTATTATCGACCACGTATCGACCACGAATTGCTTGAAAAATATCACGAAGGATTGATTGCATCATCGGCATGTTTGGGGGGTGAAATTCATAAATTTGTTGAAAAGGACGATCTGAAAGGAGCTGAAGAAGCTATTATGTGGTATAAACAGATTTTTGGTGATGATTTTTACATAGAATTACAGCGTCACAAAACTGACAAACCGAATGCCGATTATACGACATACGAAAAACAAGTTCGCCAGAATGATGAATTAATCAAACTTGCCCGAAAAACAAATACAAAAATAGTTGCAACAAACGACGTTCACTTTGTAGAAGAAGTACACGGTGAAGCACACGAAAGGTTGATTTGCCTCAGCACGGGTAAAGATCTCGACGATCCGAACCGGATGCGTTACACCAAACAGGAATGGTTGAAAACTCCGCAGGAAATGTTGCAGATTTTTGCCGACATTCCCGAAGCACTTGAAAATACATTGGAAATTGCAGGGAAAGTGGAATTTTATGACATTGACTCCAGTGCCATGATGCCGGTTTTCCCGATTCCTGAAAGTTTTGCCACCGAAGAGTTCTATCATGAAAAATTCAGCGAAGAAATGCTTCGGGAAGAATTTGGTGAAAAAGGATTCAAAGACGTGGGTGGATATGTAAGGGCGGTTCGTGTTAAATTGGAAGCTGATTATTTGCGGGAGCTTACGTTGAAAGGTGCAACACAGCGTTACGGTGAAAATATTGATCCTGAGACAATGGAACGGATCGAATTTGAACTACATGTGATGAAAACCATGGGTTTTCCGGGATACTTTTTGATTGTTCAGGATTTTATTGCTGCGGCACGAACTATGAAGGTTTCGGTTGGCCCGGGACGTGGTTCTGCAGCAGGTTCTGTAGTGGCGTATTGTTTGAAAATTACAGATATCGATCCGCTTAAATATGATTTGCTGTTCGAACGTTTTCTGAATCCGGATCGTATTTCGATGCCCGATATTGATATTGATTTTGACGATGATGGCCGCGGACAAGTATTACGTTGGGTTACCGAAAAATACGGAAAAGAACGTGTTGCTCACATTATCACCTATGGAACTATGGCCACCAAATCGTCTATCAAAGACGTGGCGCGGGTTCAACGCTTACCGCTTTCGGAAGCAGATCGATTGACTAAACTTATTCCCGATAAATTTCCTGAAGGTTCTGATGGAAAAGCACCCAAGGTAAACATTGCCAACTGTTTGAAATATGTTCCAGAACTGCAACAAGCACGGAATTCTTCGGATCAAAATCTTTCGAATACCTTGCGTTATGCCGAAATGTTGGAAGGAACCGTTCGCCAGACCGGCGTTCATGCCTGCGGTGTTATCATTGGTGCTGATGACCTGACAAATCTGGTTCCATTGAGTACGGCTATCGACAAAGAAACCAACGAAGAAATGTTGGTGACACAATACGAAGGTTCGGTCATTGAAGAAATAGGATTGATCAAAATGGACTTTTTAGGACTGAAAACCTTGTCCATTATCAAAGAAGCACTTTCAAATATAAAAAAGTCAAAAGGAATTGATTTGGATATTGATACTATCCCGATTGATGATAAAGAAACATACGAATTGTTCAGTAAAGGTTTAACGGTCGGTACATTTCAGTTTGAATCGGCCGGAATGCAAAAGCATTTAATAAACCTGAAACCGACACAATTTGAAGATTTAATTGCTATGAATGCCTTGTATCGTCCGGGTCCAATGCAATATATTCCGCAGTTTATTAATCGTAAACATGGACGCGAAAAGATTGAATATCCTTTCCCGGTTATGGAAAAACGTTTGCAAGACACTTATGGAATAACCGTTTATCAAGAACAGGTCATGCTTCTGAGTCGTGATTTGGCTGGTTTTACACGCGGACAGTCCGACGAACTCCGCAAAGCGATGGGAAAAAAGCTCATCGACAAGATGGAAGCCCTGAAAGTAAAATTCATGCAAGGTTGCGAAAAAAACGGATATGGCCCAAAAGAGAAACTGGAACAAATCTGGAGTGACTGGGCTGAATTTGCCAAATACGCTTTTAACAAATCGCATGCTACCTGTTATTCGTGGATTGCATACCAAACGGCTTATCTGAAAGCACATTATCCAGCTGAGTTTATGGCTGCCAACTTAACGCGTAATAAGGATGATATTACCGAGGTCGGTAAATTCATGGACGAGTGCAAGAATCTTGGCATGAGTGTAATGGGACCGGATGTTAACGAAAGCGATCTTACTTTTACCGTGAATGATGAAGGAAACATTCGTTTCGGTTTGGGTGGTGTGAAAGGTGTAGGTGAAGGTGCAGTTGAAGCCATAGTTAACGAACGAAAAGCCAACGGAAAATACAAAAGCATGTTTGATTTAATAGAACGTGTTAATCTGAATGCCTGTAACAAACGAGCTATGGAAAGTCTCGCTTTATCGGGTGCTTTTGATAGTTTCAAAGACATTCATCGTGAACAACTTTTTATCGAAAACAGCAAAGGTGAACAAGTTTTGGAAACTATTTTGCGTTATGGAAATAAATTTCAGACTGATATGGCGATGACAAAAAATTCACTTTTTGGAGGTTTGGATGCCATTGAAATTGCCAAACCAGAAGTTCCGTATGCTCCCGAATGGTCACCACTGGAAAAATTAAACAAAGAGCGCGATTTGATTGGAATGTATTTGTCGGCTCATCCACTCGACGAATTTGAATTTGAAATTAACAATATTTGTAATGCAACTACGGTTGATCTTAAAGATTTATCATCACTTCAGGGAAAAGCACTGAAAATAGGAGGGATGGTTACCAACTTCCGTCACGGGACGTCCAAAGCGGGAAATCCCTACGGAATTTTTACACTCGAAGATTATGTCGGAGCTTTCGAATTTGCTTTGTTTGGTAAGAACTATGTTGAGTTTGGTAAATACATGATTAAGGATTTGTATTTGTTTATCCATGCAGTTGTACAGGAAAAGGGGGCAGATTATAAATTTAAAAAACTTTCGGACTCAAATGCACCGAAAGAGATTGAACTGAAAATTCAGAAAATCGAAGTATTTTCGGATATTAAAGATAAACTGGTCAATACTTTAACTCTGACCATTCCACTTCAACAACTTACAACGGATTTTGCCATGGAACTGTCCGATTTAGTAATGAAAAACAAGGGCAATGTAAACCTATATATAAATGTGGTCGATGAATTATCGCCTAACAAAGTGCTAATGTTTGCACGTCAGCATCGAATTCAGATAAACACAAATGTTTATCATCATTTAAAACGTGCTCAAAGTGAAGGAATTATTGAATATCAGGTACATTAATACAATCTTTACTTTACAATTCAAAATTGTGATAGATTTTATGAATGCCTATATTTATATTGGAACTAAAAACTTTATCAGTTCTGGACTGTTTAATAACTAATTGATTGTATATTAGATGCTTTATGTTTAGGAAAAGGAAGTGAGATTAACAAATAATATAAGAAGAATTATTAATTATAAATTAAAATACAGTATGGCTTTAGAAATTAACGATGGAAACATCAATGAAATTATTAACGGCGGGAAACCGGTTGTAGTAGATTTTTGGGCGGAATGGTGCGGTCCATGTCGCATGGTTGGTCCAATTGTAGAAGAATTGGCAAAGGAATATGAAGGAAAAGTAATCATTGGAAAAATGAATGTGGACGAAAATGTCGATACCCCGAACACCTTTGGAATCCGGAATATTCCGACAATCCTATTTTTCAAAGATGGTAAAGTAGTTGACAAACAAATTGGTGCAACTCAAAAATCAGTTTTGGCTGCAAAATTGGAAGCTCTTTTGTAAGCTAACTTTTTTAAAATGAAATCCTGCAATTCAATCTTTTAATTGATTTGCAGGATTTCTTTGTCTTGTTTTGTCTCTTGGTTCTAAAATCTTGGTTCTTCTCTACAATTTCAGATAAAAGTCTTTTACTAATTCAGTGAATTCCACTGAATAACGATGTCTGATTTCCGATTCAACAATTAATTCATTTTCTTGTATGAATGAATTTATTTTGCTGAACTCCAGCAATAATCGTTTTGCTATAACTTCCGATTTTGGATAAACAGTTACTTTTCTTGTACAAAAAAGTCCTTTCCTTTCAGCAAACTCAATGCATTTCGTGCCTTCGGCAACAGGCAGAATGATGCAAATTCGTCCGTTGGGGTTGAGCAATTCAATTGAATATTCAATCAGTTCTTCATGAGTCAATGAGTCAGTATGACGAGCAGTTGTCCGATTTTCGTGGGGCGTTTTTAATGAATTTATAAAATAAGGAGGATTTGAAACAATTAAATCAAACCGTTCCTCAGAAATATTTGCAAAATTCTGTAATGCATTTTCAAAAACATGAATCCGTTTCGGCCACTGTGAATTCTTCACATTTTCAGTTGCCTGTAATACTGCATTTGCATCAATATCAATTGCTGTAATTTCAGCATTTGTTCTTTGAGCCAACATAAGTCCGATTAACCCAGTTCCGGTCCCAATGTCCAGAATGCTGTTTGCATTTTCAACAGGAGTCCAGGCACCGAGCAAAACACCATCAATTCCAACTTTCATCGCACACTTATCCTGAAAAACAGTGAATTGCTTGAAGCTGAAGTAAGGGTTTCCCATTCGTTAGTTTCTATTCGTTCTTGGCGGAGTTTCCACTTTTCGAGGTGACGTTGTTTCTTGCCTTAGCGGACGATATGTGGGCGTTGTGGTCTCAGTGCGTCTTGGTGCTGTTTGAATTTGTTTATTTTGATTTTGTTGTGTTCCGGGCTGATAATCAGGTCGCGTCGTGTGAAGTGTGCTTCTCTGACTCTTGTCGTTAGGGGATGGATAACGAAATGTAGCCTTATTTCGGTTGTCAGGTGTTGAACGGAATCCGGAGGCATTTGTTGGTAATTGATTCTGGTTTATGTCCGGATTCTGATACGAGGAACGTTCGTAACGTTTGGATTGTAAGCGGTTATTTTGTTCGGAATTTAAGACTTGTTCTATTTCTCCATTTTTATTTTTCATACGTTCCATGGCTTGCGTCCGGGTATTCGAAATCTGACGTTTACGGGCATATTTTAAATTGATTTCATAAACCTGTTTTGTCTGATCGGTATTCAGATTAAGCTCTCCCTGAAGCTTTTCGGTTTGCTTAGCGGCCTCCTGTTCAGGAGTTCGTTGAGGCGTGTTAGTATTGTCCTGACTGTAGGAGGGTATAGCCAAAACTAAGATAAGCAAGAAAATCAAAAGAGTTTTAATCGTATTCATGTCAAGTTTGAAATGTCCGGTAAAGTAACCAGAATTGTAACAATGACCATGCCAAGAAGTATTAAATCAACAAATTAATGAATTTGTTTTTGCTAAATACTTTTAGGTAAGTGTAAAAAATTATTTTCTTTTTGGTAGTCGAATTTGATTTTTACTTATTAAAATTCCTCAATTTAATATTCGTGAGTACCTTTTTAGTGTGTAACGAGAAATCACTGTTCATCATCCAACCGTAATAACCCATATCATTTTTCAAAACATCGGCTACTTTTTGGCCTTTGTATTTTCCAAAATTTATAATTTCTTCCCCTTTATCGTTATAAATCATTCGTCCGGCAAAATCGACATTGTTATTTTGAGTGGTAAATTTAGATAGAAACTCCACATCGTTTTGTAATTCGGGATAACGATCTAGCTGAGCTTCAAGTACTTCGTAAGTTGCGAGCGTATCAGCTTCGGCACCATGTGCTCCTACCAGTTCTTTGTTGCAATAAAACTTAAAAGCTGCACTCAAAGTACGAGCTTCCATTTTATGAAAAATAACCTGCACATCAACAAATTTTCGTTTTGCCAAATCAATGTCCACGTCGGCCCGAAGCAATTCTTCAGCCAGCACAGGAATATCAAAGCGGTTGGAATTATATCCCGCCAAATCACATCCTTCAATATCGTGCATAATTTCCTTTGCAACTTCCTTAAAAGTAGGGCAATTGGCCACATCAGCATCAGTTATTCCGTGTATATCCGTTGATTCTTTAGGAATTAGCATTTGAGGATTTATGCGAAGGGATTTCGTTTCTTCACGACCGTTCGGAGATACTTTGTGATATGCAATTTCCACAATTCTGTCGGAAACAATATTAGTTCCTGTGGTTTCGAGGTCGAAAAAAACGATTGGATTTTTGAGGTTTAGTTTCATTTTATTGAGATGTTAGTATATAGAGCCAAGATTCAAGATTCAAGATTCAAGACATTCGGACTTACACTATATTTTTAGTAGTTTAAAATAATTTTAGTATTTAATTTCTTGTTTAAAAAATCAAGGTCTAAAGACTTGCGACCTTAGACCTTTAAATTTATTAGTTTGCGAACCCAGTCTTTGTTCTTGGCTCTTTGTTTTTTGCTATTGGATCTCCTTAATCGTTAAGCAACATTGGCATTAACAACATCAGAATTTCTTCGTTTTCTTCATTTTCGAATGGAAGGATCAGCCCTGCACGCGATGCATCGGATAATTCGAGTACAATTTCGGAAACACTTATGTTACCTAAAATTTCGATCAAAAACGACGATTTGAAACCAATTTTGATCGGATCGCCATCAAACTGACAAGCAATTGTTTCTTCAGCCGAAATTGAAAAATCTATATCCTGAGCCGAAATATGAATTTGATTTCCGTTGATTGCAAGTTTTACCAGATTACTTGCCTGATTGGCAAACACCGAAACACGTTTCAGAGCATTCAATAAAGTGGCACGGTCAATGATTACTTTGAACGGATTAAGTTTTGGAATAACTCCGTTGTAGTTCGGAAAACGGCCTTCAACCTGACGACAAATCATGGTATAATTGGCCAATTTGAAATGTGCATTTTTTGTATCAAACTGAATTTCAACTTCACCACTTTCCTTTGGCAAAATATTTTTAAGCATATTTGCCGGCTTTTTAGGTAAAATAAAATTCACTGTTTCATCTTCCTGAATTGAAGCCGAAGTAAAAGTTGTTTTATAACGAACCAATTTATGGGCGTCGGTTGCAACCAAAGTCAGACTTTCGGCAGTAATATCAAAGAAAATACCATTCATTACCGGACGTAATTCATCGTCGGCAGTACAGAAAAAAGTTTTTGAAATTCCGGATGAAAGTGTCGAAACCGGCAGAGTCATGATTCGTGCATCCTCCTGTAATTGAGGCATACGTGGATATTCGTCACCGTTTTGTCCAATAAAATTATACGACCCATTTGCCGAAGTAATAACCAGCGCAAGGTTCGAATCATTGATGTTGAAAGTCAATGGTTGATCCGGAAATTCACGTAAGGTGTCAAGTAATAAACGTGATGCAACTGCCACTTTGCCATTTCCTTCTGCAGTTTCAACTTCCATTGAAGTAATCAATGTCGTTTCAATGTCTGAAGCGGTCAAAGTCAGTTTGTTCCCCTCAAGTTGAAACAGGAAATTATCGAGAATTGGCAGTGAATTTTTGTTGTTTATGACACGGCTGATGGCTTGCAAATGGCTCAATAGGTCAGTGCTTGAAACAATGAATTTCATAGAGTTCGTTTTTAGAAGTTACATTTGAAAATAATTTAGCAAATGTAAGAAATATTTTAAAGAAAATAAAATTCTGACAGCGTTTTTCAACAAAATATTTTGAATATGAATATTATTCCGTCCAATTTCGAAAAATACCAATTGAAATCTTATAACTTAGGCGTGCTTTTAAACTTGAAATTATTTAAAAGAATGAATATTATGTTCCTGCTTTTTGTTGATTCATCCTACAATAATACTTCTTACACTATTGCCTGATTTCAGAATATAATAACCTTTTTCTACTGAAACTTCTTTTATTGATTGACCGCTTGCTTTAATTTTATATCGAATTCTGCAGGCAACATCAAATATTAAAATTTCTTCATTGCCTTGCAATCCATCTATGATAATTTTCTGCGCTGTAGTGTGAACCTTTAATTTTTCATTTTTAGTGATGTCTAACTTTGCTACAATTGATTTTTTCCAGGCTTTTATAGTAGGAAAATAAGTTTGAGCCAGTGAAAAAGTATCCAGAGGGTTAGCTTGAATATATTCTAAGGATGGCCCACAACAAAACTGATACATATTATCATCACACACACTTACAATAATAGAAGTTCGGAAAATGACAGAATCATTTTGAAGAACTAGATATTTTGTCATTTTGCCATTTTCATTAGGCGCTTCCCAATTAAAGAAACTGCCAATGAGATAACATTCTTGAGTCTCTGGTGGAGTTGTGACATAAATATAAGCTGAAGAGGTCATTGGATAATTAGACCAGCTAGCTATTGTATCATTAATTCCTGGATTGTATAATCGCACAGTGACGTCTTCTCCATCATTTCCTTTTTCAACACACATCCAATCACATGAACATTTCATATATTTATAATTCAGATTGGATATATTAATACCATTTACCCATGATGAGTCATTTAAAGTAACGGTGAAGTGACTGTCATCAATTTTTATACATTGCTGGCTTTCTCTTATGTTCCAATTATTAAAATTACCTACAATCCAACATTCATTTGTGGGATTTGGAACCACAATATTAAATACAAAATTATCTGCTTTTATATTCTGAATAAATAATAGAAAAAATGCGATTAGGTGTAAACAAATTTTCATAGGTCTATATTTTAGATGTTATGAGGGTCTCCTGGAAAACACTCAAATAAGACTTGACAAAATTACAACAATTTTCTTATGCTTAAGTATAAAATTTTACAGTTAAAAGATTGATATTCTTTTTCTCACGTAACGACTTACCAGGAATAACCACTATTTATCGCTGAATCACAGAAAGTAAAATATGAAGAAAACGGAAGTGATAAATCAAGTTTATACTAAATTTTTATTGTTATCTTTCGATATACGGTAATTTTATTCACAGCTTACGCTCAGAACGAGCTACATTTCAAAGTCTTTCAAAGAGGTTTGTTAAATCCAAGAAAATAATAATTTACAATATGATTTTGCTTCTGCTTCAATCTATCTTCAATTTTATTATAGTTAAATTTTCTTTGTATTTTTACTTTGAAAAAAAAAGTATTCAATTCTCTCAATTGTAAAAAAATACCGCATTTACCAACCAAACAATTTATTTCATACAAATATTTAATTTCTTTGATTTTAATTTCACTTTGGCACGATTAATGCTAATAATATTTACTCGATATTTTTGATTTTCAGGTATTAAAATGCCAAAGTCAACAAAACATTATTCATTTTTCTTCGTTAGAGATAAATAGGTATTGGAATATTTCAAATTAAAATTATATATAGATGAAACGGGCAAAAGAACTGAAGATATTCAGGAAGAGTAGTATTGAATATCTAAAAAAAATGTATCGGAAGAGTGTTGATTATGTTTTTGACAAGAACACGTGGAAATCAACGGCACCGGATAGTTACGGAAAGTCAAAAATTTTACTTCACACCCGAAAATCACTTATGAGAGTCGGAAATGAATTGAAAATCTTTAGATCTCCTTCTATCGTGGGCATTAAAATTATTTATCACATAAGTATGGCTTATCTTTTTGATAGCAACTGTCAGGAATATACTTCAAGTGAGGTATCTGAAGATAATTATCTGCTTAGGGATTTATCCGGTTCAAGTAAATCCGTCGAACAAGCCGAAAAAGAATTGAAGATTTTCAGATTTCCCAATATTGAATATCTTGAACGTCTGTATTTTAAAAGTATTGGTAAATCAGCAACATTGACTACAAGTTCTGTGATTGAATAATTAATATTCGTCGACCGTAGAAATTCTAAATCCCTGTATAAAGTAAAAGCCACTTTCATATCAATGAAAGCGGCTTTTCTATTAAAATCCTTTTAGGATTAGTTTAGTAACGATAATGTTCCGGCTTATATGGTCCGTTTGCATCCACACCGATATAATCAGCTTGTTCGGGAGTCAGAACCGTAAGTTTCACACCTAGTTGATCCAAATGTAAACGAGCCACTTCTTCGTCCAGATATTTTGGTAAGCGATAAACATTTACCGGATAATCTTTGGTAAATAGTTCAATTTGTGCCAAAGTCTGGTTTGTGAACGAATTACTCATTACAAACGAAGGATGTCCTGTTGCACAACCAAGATTTACCAAACGTCCGTCAGCTAGTAGTAAAACACTGTGGCCGTCAGGGAAAATATATTTGTCGACCTGTGGTTTGATATTCACCAATTTAATTCCGCT
>JBBRTR010000073.1:0-14433 GCA_038244215.1 Bacteroidales bacterium | reverse complement strand
TTTATAGTCGGAAAAATAAACAGTGCAAGTGCCGTAACGAATAGAATGCTTTTATTTTTCATTTTAAGTTGAGTTTAATTTGTAACTGAATTATTACGATACAAAGGTGATAATTTTTACCTCCTATTTTGTTACATAATTTTGTGAGAAAGTTACATCTTTCACGGATATTGAAAATGGTATTTTGTGTACAAATGGAGAGTACCCTGAGAAATAAAATCCAAAAAAGAGCGAATATACCAAGGCGCTTACTCCGGAAGGATGAGGAACGTCGTAAAGATGCTTCAAAATTATCAAAGAGAAAACCGATTGACTAAAGTCAGGTGCTTATCTTACGTGCAATGAAAAAAGGTATATGAAAATTAAAGACTGTATATATTTTAAATTGATCGTAATAACTTATGAAACATTGTTTTACAAGTTTTCTTTCCTCTCTATTATCAACCATTAAAAAATAAATTCCTTTTGCAAGAAAGATGGTTGTGAAAAATACGGGATGAATCCTCCTTAATACTAACGAGAAATGCGGAATAAAGAAAGAATGTATCAAATAGAGTTTTTCATGTTGAAATTTATCAGCAAATCTATTTATGGAATCTCCAAAAGAGAAAGAATAGAGCTTTGGGAAAAGATAAACCCGGAACTAATGAACTTTCATAATAACAAGTATGAATTACAACTTCTTCGGATCTTTGATTTTACCACATGGATTGAAAGTAAAGCAAAGAATCTACCATTAAATTTAATCTTAAGCGAGAGAAATATTTTACCAAGTATGTAAATACGACTATGTTTGTATAATTTTGTCTGGTTTTAGTCAAACACGTAACGCTTAAATTTGTAGAGGAGAAATTGGTTGAGGTATATTCAAAATAATTACTCAAATTTACCCTTTTTTAACGAACTTGTCTTGTTTTATATTAATGCATTTCCATACTTTTCTCTCAAAGCATCCATAAAACAAAAAAGCCATTAACCTGAAGTTAATGGCTTTTTTGTTAGTAATTAAAAATCAATATGATGTACGTTTTGTAGCAGCATAACTGATTTTAAGTGCATAAGCTCGCCTTAAAGCCTGTTTTACATCGGAGATAACACCCATGTGAGTATCTTTATCTGCTTTAATGGAAACAGTCATTACATTCTGGTCTTCTTCCTTCATTGCACTACGTTCACGGATAATATAGTCCTGAATTTCGTTTACATCAGCAAATGCATCGCTTAACTGAATTCGGGTTTCTGTTCCGTAGACTTTTTTATATTCAGCAGTCGGTTTTCCAATATAAAGATAGCGTACCAATGATTTATTGTCAAGTTTTTGAAGTTCAGTGGCTTCAGGAGGTGTAATCTTTACTTTAAAAGTCACTTCTTTCATGGTTGTAACGGCCATAAAGAAAAACAACAACATAAAGATAATATCCGGTAACGAAGAAGTGCTTAATGCAGGTGCTTCCCTTTTTTCGTCTTTTCTAATTCTTGCCATTCTTTACTCCTCCATAATTTTTAGGTTCAGCTTCTGAAATTTTCTGAGGATACACTTGTTGAATCGCTTTTTGCTGCGGTTCTTTCAAATCATCATACTTTTTCCCGAATTTCTGCTGTGCCAGTTCGTTTCTCAATTCATCATATGCAGCCACAAGCTCATTCTGAACTTCAATATAAGCCTGATATTGTGTGTCAACATCGTTCTGAAGCGAAATCACATGATCTTTTGTAAATTCCATATTTCCCAACAAATCAACGTTAACCGTGACCTTTTCAGGTAAATTAGGATCATTATTTGCATTAGCAATAAATTCTTTGGCTTTTTCCCGTAATTGGCGCACATTAATTTCCTGACCCTGTACCAACAACTGATTCAGACTGTTTACCTTCACCACGAAGATATTCCGTTTTTTAATATCGGTATCTTTGGATTTTTGGTTGGGTGGAAGAGGTGGCGGTAGCCTTCTCGATAAACCCGTGCTAACATTCATTGAAGTTGTTACAAGAAAGAAAATCAAGAGCAAAAACGAGATATCGGCCATCGAACTCGAGTTGATCTCTTTTATTTTTCTTTTCGATTTTCCCATGTTAATTTTCTTATTATCTAATAAGTTATGTTCTAAAAATAAAACTATAATTTATTTTTTTATTTTAAACTTACATATATTCTGGCACCGATAATTGTTCCAATTACAGCAATAAACAATGCATAAATTGCATAAATCATCATATCGCTAAATTGAGCCATTGCACCTTGGTTTTCAGTTCCTTCATATCCAATAATTGACATTTTTTCACCACTACCCAACATCCATGCCACCACAAACAGCAAAATGAATAGGGCAATCGGAATTAAAGATTTGAATCCAGCTTTCGGGTTACTAATAAGTCCTTTTACGTAATTAAGTACTGCCATTAATAAGGTAATGACTAAAGCCAATACCATAAGTGCATAAGTCCAGTATAGCAAAGCATCCGTAAATTTTGGAACGGTTAACGCTTCGCCTGCACCATTATTTATAGAATCTGTATTTCCGCCTACGTAAATCATCAATACAAGCAGAAATGATACAGATACCAAAATTATAGCTGCAATTCCGGGGATTTTTTCTATTAATTTTGACATATCTGATAATCTTTTTATTTTTTCGAATGTTTTACAATGATATCAAGCAATGAGATAGAAGAATCTTCCATATCGTTTGTCATACTTTCTACCATTGAAAGAATGTAGTTAAAGAAAACCTGAAGAATCATAGCAACGATAAGTCCAAACACAGTTGTTAAAAGTGCTACTTTAATACCACCGGCAACAACGGTTGCAGAGATATCACCAACCTGTTGGATTTTATCAAAAGCCTGAATCATACCTACCACAGTACCCAAGAACCCTAAACTTGGTGCTAAAGCGATAAATAATGTAACCCAACTTAAATTCTTTTCCAACAAACCAAGTTGAACGCCACCGTAAGAAGCCACCGTTTTTTCAACAACGTCAATACCTTCTTCAAAACGGGAAAGTCCCTGATAGAAGATTGAAGCTACAGGTCCACGGGTGTCTCGACAAACATCCATTGCGGCAGTCACGCCACCTTTATTCCATTCTTCATCAATGCTGTTCAACAACTTTTTAGTGTTTGTCGATGAAAGACTGAGGAAAATAATACGTTCGATACATAAAGCCAAACCAATAATTAAACATAGGGCGATAGGAGCCATCCAGACTGGACCACCTTCAATAAATTTTTGTTTAAGACCTTTGTGCATACCGCCTTCCTGAGCAGGAGCTGCTGCTTGAGTTTCCTCTGTTTTTGACGATTCAGCCACAGCAGGTGCTGCTGCAGAGTCTTTTGTTGCTACTTTTTCAGTTTTAGCAGTAGCATCTTGCGCTACAACATTCACAGGATTTCCAAAATTGAAAAACGCAACGATTGATAAGATTGCAAATACCTTTTTCATTTTTTCTTACTTTTTTAGATTTCTAATTTTTTTTGATTTTATTTATTACTTATTAATTCCTTTGTAATGCAATGTATTGCGGAGAGGAAGGGATTCGAACCCCCGGTACCCTTTTGGAGTACATACGCTTTCCAAGCGTACCTCTTCAACCACTCGAGCACCTCTCCGATTTCGGGGCGCAAGATAGGAAAAAAAGTTGAAATATAATATATTTATTTTACTTTTGTGAATTCAAAATTTTCTCTTTGTTCTAATTCTTTGGAATAAAAAATCATAACTAGCATATTATAAAGACTTTTTAAACTTTCAAAGTTGTTGCTTTAACATTCCGTTGTCCAGTCGAGGCTTAAATTTTTTCGGTTTTCAAAGATTTAAATTAACAAACAAAAACTCGTTTTGTATTCCAGTGCAGTAGAAAACTATTAAAAACGCCTTAATTATTGCTGAAATTTTCGGAATCAAGTAAATATTTACTTTTCTGATTTAATACAAGTCATTATTATTGTATTTAGAAAGTATGTTTTCAATAATTGAATCTTCATTTTCTTTGTGAAACTCAGTCTTTAAATCCGTTCCAAATATTCTTCCTACTCCATACCAGAATGAAGCAGGGAAAATACCTTTATAATCTTTGATAATTTGGTAACAGGTCTTATTGGTTTCGCGTGCTACAAGTTTTAGTAAAAGTCGTCCTTGCGAAGTCGACATGGTTCGTACTGCAGTTTCATATTCTTTAAACAACTTTTTCTCAGTTTCCTTAATCAGTTTTCTCTTTTCCGATTCGTTGGTCATAGTATGTAGTTGTTCATTTAGATTTTCAATAATTTCTCTGGTTTTCAGTGCATAAGGATATACTTTTCTGAAATTACGAATATCTCTATAATTTTTTTTGTAATAGTTATATTTTTCCTGTTCTTTCAGATATTTCTGCTTGTTTGCATCCGACCTGTAGGAATTATTTTGTAATTGAGTGATTTGCTTACTTATTACCGAATCCTTTGGAGCCTGTTTCACAGAATCGATTTTCAATAACTTTACGATCTCGGGCTTTGGAACAATCAGTGTATCAGGAATGGTCGTTGCTTCTGCTTCCTGTTCCACGGAAGTACGTTCAGCTGTGGTTTGTTGAGGTTTGAGCGCTCCTTTTTGTTTCGAAATGCTTTCAGACGATTTGTCTTTTTGATCGGTTAAGGGGTTATTACCCGGAAGTGTCATCTGAATCTCTTCAGGCGTCATATTATCCATCTGAATCATCAATTCATCAAAGTCGGAAAGTTTTGAGGATTGTTCGCCCGAGAATTCCAGACTTAGCAGCCCGAACAGCAATAAAAGTATTGAAACAGTACCAATGGCTGCAAAAAAATGGCTTTTCGACTTTATAAAAGAAATCATTGTTTACCTGCTTCAAAATACTAGAAACTATTCCTTCTTAGTGGCTAAAATCATTTTCACATTCAGTCGGTTGCCTATTTCCAACACATTGACTAACTGTTGAATTGCTAAGGTATTATCGCAACGCAAAACGACAAAAGCTTCTTTATCTTTACCTGCTTCTATTGATAAAACTGATTCAAGCTTATCAAAAGGCACCTGTTGATTATTGACAAAATACTGTAATTCTTTATTTACCGAAAGCAGAATTTCCTTTTTATGAATGGATTGGGTATTTTTGGCACTGGGCAAATTCAGTTTAACCACATTTGGATTCAAAAGTGTTGACACAATGATGAAAAACAACATTAGGAAAAACATAATGTCATTCATCGAAGAGGTAAATATCTCTGCACCTGGTTTATTATTTGACCGAAGATTCATCTAATTGTAATTTTTCTTAAATGGTTAAATCGGATTCAACCAGTTTTCATTTTTTTGTTTCCTGCAAAAAGTCGATAAAATTCACTGCATTACGCTCCATTTTATTTACCACTTTACCCACCTTTATATTGAGCCAATTATAAAAAATATACGCTAAAATACCCACTATAAGTCCTGAAGCACTCGAAACCATTTTTACATAAAGACCCGATGATACAGAACCTATACTAACATCGCTGGTTAGAGAAATATCCATAAAAATTTTAATTACACCCAAAATAGTACCCAAAAATCCGAACATTGGAGCAATACCGGCGATTACGGCCAGAATCGGAAGTCCTTTTTCAAGTTCATATACTTCGAACTTCCCAACAATCTCAATCGATTCTTCAATTTCTTTGATTGGCCGACCGATTCGTTTAATCCCTTTTTCCACCATGCGGGCAATAGGCAAACTCGTTTTTGCACACAATGCCAACGCTTTATCAATTTTACCTGACTCGATCATAGTCTGAATATCATTCATAAAATTACCCTCACCAACTGAAGCACTGCGGATTGTAATAAATCGTTCGATAAAAATATAAATGGCAGTTGCAAGAAGGATTCCGATTGGAATCATAATCAAACCACCCCTCTGGATAATATCCCAAAGTGTAACTAGTGCTGGTTTTGCAACAATCGGAATGGAGTCAACTGCAGAGCTAAGCGTATCAACTACCGAAGTAGCCTGAAGAATAATTGAAAGCATCATTTTTATATTTGTCTGTCAAAAAGATATTTCTAATAACGAATTTGTATGAATCTTTATTACTTAGAAGCAATAGATTATGGAAACCAAAACTCCATTTCTATTTGTTTTTGGAATTGCAAAAGTATAAGAATAATCCGAATAATGGAATGAAAGAGTGGAGAATAAAAGAAAAATTAAAACGCAAACAATGATTTTGCATTCAGAGTTGTCTGATTATCAATTTCTTCGAATGTGCAATTGTAAATTTCCGTCAATTTGTGTGCAACGAACTTGACATACGCACTTTCGTTTCGCTTTCCACGATATGGAGTCGGAGTCAAATAAGGAGAATCTGTTTCGAGTAAAATATGTTTTAAATCAATTTCACGGACAACAGTAGCTAAACCAGAATTTTTAAAGGTGACAATTCCATTTATACCAATTTTAAATCCAAAATCAATAATTTCATTGGCTTCATCAATACTTCCGGTAAAACTATGAAAAACACCTTTCAAACCTGAATTTTTATAGGGTGCAAGTGCGTTCATTGTTTCTCGAAACGAATCGCGAACATGAATTATAACGGGTAAATTGCGTTCCAATGCCCAATCTATTTGTTGCTGAAAAGCAGTGATTTGTTCATTAAGGAATGTTTTATCCCAATATAAATCAATTCCAATTTCGCCAACTGCAATCCATTTTCTGCGTTCAAGTTCTAATTTTATCAATACCAATTCTTCCTGAAAATTTTCTTTTACACTTGTAGGGTGAAGTCCAATGGCCGCATGGCAATAATCAGGATATTCTTTTTCAAGAGATAGCATTTGAGGCAAAGTTCCACTATCGCAATTCGGAAGAATGATATGCTTCACTCCCACTTCTTTGGCGCGCTGAATGGTTTCGGTGCGGTCGGCATCGAATTCTTCGGAATATATATGGGAATGAGTATCAATCATGCAATTGCCCCCTAAATACATGCCCCCTAACCCCCTAAAGGGGGAATTGGAGAGTTAGTACTTTATAACTTTAAAGTTAATTTTCAGACATAAAAAGTTTGAAAGATATTTTTTCTAATTAAGCCACTCTTTTCTCACTCACATTCCCCCTTTAGGGGGTTAGGGGGCAGCCTTTATTCCCACTCAATCGTTGCCGGTGGTTTTGAACTAATATCGTACACCACGCGGTTTACTCCTTTTACTTTATTAATAATCTCATTGGACATTTTCGCCAAAAATTCATAGGGTAATTGTGCCCAATCAGCTGTCATGGCATCGGTTGAAGTTACTGCACGCAAAGCAACAGCATTTTCGTATGTCCGTTCATCACCCATTACACCAACTGATTGAACTGGAAGTAGAATAACTCCTGCCTGCCATACTTTATCATATAAATTCCACTCGCGCAAACCGCTGATAAATATATCGTCTGCTTCCTGCAGAATCTGTACTTTTTCGGGTGTAATATCTCCTAATATACGAACTGCCAGTCCCGGTCCCGGAAATGGTTGACGTTTAATTAAATGATGCATCATTCCAAGTTCCGTTCCTACTTTACGAACTTCATCTTTAAACAATAAACGTAAGGGTTCGCAAAGTTTCAGTTTCATTTTATCGGGAAGTCCACCCACGTTGTGGTGCGATTTAATGGTCGTTCCTGTAATAGAAAGCGATTCGATAATATCGGGATAAATAGTTCCCTGAGCCAGCCACTTTACATTTTTTATTTTGTGGGCTTCTTCGTCGAATACATCAATAAAACCCGAACCGATAATTTTACGTTTTTGTTCAGGATCGGAAACGCCTGCCAAAGCTTTGTAAAAACGCTCTTTTACATTTACGCCAATCACATTTAATCCCAAATGTTCGTAATCGCGCATCACGTTTTCAAATTCGTTTTTGCGAAGCAACCCATGATCTACAAAAATACAGGTCAGGTTTTTACCAATGGCTTTATGAAGTAAAACTGCTGCTACCGATGAATCCACACCGCCTGAAAGTCCGAGAACCACTTTATCTTTTCCAAGTTGTGCTTTAAGTTGTGCAACCGTAGTTTCGACAAACGAAGCCGGTGACCAGTCTTTTTTACATTCACATATAGTTAAGAAATTATCTAGAATCTGAGTTCCATCGAGTGTATGAAATACTTCGGGATGAAATTGAACGCCCCATGTTTTCTCACCGTCCACTTTAAATGCAGCTAATTCTACATCATCGGTACTGGCAATTTTATTGAAGTTTTCAGGAATTTTAGTAATGCTGTCACCGTGCGACATCCAGATTTGTGAACCTGATTGTATATCTTTGAGCAAAGCATCATTTTTATCAATAAACGATAGATTGGCACGACCGTATTCACGAGAACCTGCCGATTCGACTGTTCCATTGGAAGTATAGGCCATTAATTGTGCTCCGTAACAAATGCCCAACACCGGGAATTTTCCGCGGATATTGCTTAAATCAGTTTTGAAGGCAATGGGATCATAAACCGAATACGGACTCCCTGAAAGAATTACACCTTTGATGTCGTGGGTTTGTTCAGGAAATTTATTGTAGGGAAGTATTTCGCAGTATTCGTTTAGATCGCGCAAACGACGGCCGATTAATTGTGTAGTTTGCGATCCGAAATCAAGTATAATAATTTTTTCCATTCTAAAATATTTGAATTAAATTATCGTACAAAAGTACGAAATTTATGAGGGTTTTGCAAGGTTTTGAACTATCAAGATATTTTGTCTAAAATCATAGTGATACTTTTTCATTTATATCATCCGCCATTCTGACTAAAACCAATCCGACAACTGTTACAGCCCCTGTAAAAATAAAGGCATAAGTAGGTGAGAAACTCCAAATGGTTCCGGTTACGGCAGCACCCAGAAAAGAGCCAAAATACTGCAAACTAACCATCACACCATTCCCTTTTCCACGCTGAGAGTTGCTAATATGTTTGTTTTGCAGCATTGGGATAATTGTAGAAATAGTAAAAGAGCCGGTCATAAGTAATGTACTTCCAAGAATAATTGTAGGGAGAGTGCGAAAATAAAGAAATAGAAAGCCTGCTCCCTGTAAAAAATAAAGTATGTAGAGTAATCGTTTCCCGTTTCCCCGGGAAGCTTGTTTTGAGAAAATTCGTAAGAATCCGATTGCTACAAGAATAGCCGGTACCAGAACAATCCACATCTGGTTGGTTTGTAAAAGATTCCTTAACAAAAGCGGCAACATAAAGAAAAGCGACATCATCAAAAGATTATTGACAGAAAGCATCAAACCACTCAGAATAGTGCTTTTGTTCAACACGGATTTTTCTTTTTGTTCGAGTTGATGTTTTTGGCGTTGGGCAATAGTTGCTTGCTTTGTTCCGAAAAGTACCCAAATTAAGCAAATACTAATCAGGATGGCAGCCAGGATGAACATTTGGCTCACATTCAGAAAAATATGCACCAATGGCCCCACGATATATGAAAGCATATTGAACGTAGCCAATATAGCACCCAATTTGGTCAGAGCTTTATCGCGTTCCTCGTCACTGGTAACTGACGAAATCCACGAATAACCAACTGTGACAATAGCACCACTTCCCTGTAAAGCTCGCGCAAAAATCAGTCCGTAAATACTTTCGGCATAGGCAGCAGTCAGTAATCCGGCAATAAGCATAATCAGCCCGGCAACAAGCATTCTTTTATAA
The DNA here is from genome assembly GCA_038244215.1 of Bacteroidales bacterium. GTDB lineage: Bacteria > Bacteroidota > Bacteroidia > Bacteroidales > Paludibacteraceae > Paludibacter. The sequence goes on along the minus strand of JBBRTR010000073.1, from coordinate 4,760 downwards.
CCAATCCGGTCGCTCAGCATTCCGAACGGAATTTGAAGGGCAGCTTGCGTCAGTCCAAAAATCCCTAATGCATAACCGGTTAACCAGGGTGCGCCATCTTTCAGATTCAATGCATATACCGACAAAAATGGAATAATAATGGACATAGAAAACAGCCGCATCCCGAGAGAAACGGAAACGACATTAGTCAGAAATCTTGTGGAATTTTTATTTATTTTGAAAAACATTTCATGTCAACATTAAAATTCGGTTCTATTTCAATAACAATGAACTGTCACCATAGCTTAAAAAGCGGAAATTATTTGCCAGTGCGTAATCGTAAATCGTTTGCCAGTTTCCTTCTACAAAAGCAGAAACCAACAAAAGTAAGGTGCTTTTCGGTTGGTGAAAGTTTGTAATTATCCCATTTACTAACCGAAACTTATAGCCCGGTTTAATCATAATTTGCGTTTCGGCATGAAGCACTGACAATTTATTTTGATCTAAATAATCCAATAAATTTTGAAGTGCATCAAAAGTGGAAAGTTCAGATTGTATTTCGTATGGTTGCCATTGACTTACTTTGAAAGTCTTTAAGTCCCCCTTCGAGGGATCTAGGGAGCTTCCAATATAATACAGACTTTCCAATGTTCTAACCGAAGTAGTTCCAACCGCAATAATATTCCCAATTTTCTTTTGTAAATGTGCAATCGTATCGCGATGAACCGAAATAACTTCGGTATGCATATGATGTTCAGCAATATCACGAGTTTTTACCGGTTGAAAAGTCCCGGCTCCGACGTGTAAAGTCAATTCTTCTAGTTCAATATTTTTCTGTTTCAAACTTTCAAAAACTTCATCTGTGAAATGTAAACCAGCTGTGGGCGCTGCCACCGAACCTTTTATTTTGGAATAAACAGTTTGATAAGCAATCAAATCGCTTTTCTGCGTTTCGCGATGCAAATAGGGCGGAATGGGCAATTCTCCGGCATTTTCCAGAATATCGGCAAAATGAATATTCGGATTATTCCAGGTAAAGCGAACCGAATGTGTGTTTCCTTCGGTTTGCAGTAATTCTGCTTTGAAAGTACAGTTTCGATCTCCAACCTGAATTTCTTTTTCAAGCAATCCTTCTTTCCATTTTTTCAGATTCCCAACCATGCATTTCCAAATACATTCGGCATTTGAGCCAAGGGACTGAGCATAATCGGCAGGCAAAAGCGGTTCCAGACAAAACACTTCGATTCGTGCTCCGGTGGATTTATGAAATATCAAACGTGCTTGTATAACTCGAGTGTTGTTGTAAACCAATAAACAGTTTTCGGGAAGGAAATTCACAAGATTCGAAAAGCGGCTTTCGGTTATCTGCTCATTTCGATACACCAAAAGCTTCGATGAATCTCTTTTGGGCAAAGGAAATTTGGCAATACGTTCATCGGGTAAAGGATAATCGTATTCGTCAATATAAATAGGTTGATTGTATATTATTTCGTTCACTTGCTTACTTCATTAAAAAGAATACAAAAGTAGTAAAAAACTCTTCAAGATTATGTCTAGTAATGACGTCTCATTTTTATAAAATCTTTAGTCCTTCAAAAAACGTTTTTATATAAACTCGAATGATTATTTTATATTTCAATTTTTATTCTCATCATTATTCTCATTTTCATGAAAAAAATCATTTAAAGCAGTAAATTTTTATATAATCTTTACAATAAACACTATATCTTTGTATAATAACTATAAACAATAAAAATAAGTCCTTGAGAACATTTAATTTGAATGATTTAGTGAAGTATTCTCCAACTAAATAACATTATGGAAACAAAACAAACCATCTTGGTCATTGACGACGAAGTTCAGATCCGTCGACTTCTAGATATAACATTAACTGCAAGTGGATATAAAGTGGTGGAGGCTGAAACGGGAAAAGCTGGTTGTTTATTAGCTGCATCCGTCAATCCTATGCTTATTATTCTTGATTTGGGATTACCGGATATGGATGGGTTGGAAGTGTTGAAAAAATTGCGTGAATGGTACACGAATCCGATTATCATTTTATCTGTACGAAGTTCGGAAGAAGATATTGTAAAGGCGCTTGATAATGGTGCGAATGATTATTTAACCAAGCCTTTTCGCAACCGTGAACTTCAGGCAAGGATACGGGTCGCAAGCAAACAGACTGCTCGTCAGCAAGAAGCAACCATGGCTTTTGATAATCTGATCATAGATTTGGCAAAACATGTGGCTACCAAGAACAAAGAAATCATTAAACTGACTTCAACGGAATTTTCATTATTGGCACTTATGGCTAAGAATGAAGGTCGGGTACTTACACATGTTTATATCCTTCAGGAAATATGGGGATATGGATATACAGATCAGACTCAATATCTACGGGTTTTTATTGCTCAACTTCGCAAAAAGATTGAAGATAATCCTTCAAAGCCCAAATTGCTTATTACTGAATCGGGTATCGGTTATCGGTTTAGTGGGGAGTAGTTTTCAAGTTTCAACTTTTCCAAAGCTCTAAACTTTGGAAAAGTTAGATCTTTTATTTGGTTGGTATTTTAATGGTAAATAAAGCACCTCCGTTTTTGTTATTAGCTGCTGAAACAGTTCCATTATGCGCTTCAACAAAACCTTTTACAATTGAAAGTCCAAGTCCGGTGCCACCAGCCTTTGCGTTTTTGCCACGGTAAAACTTCTCAAATACACGTGATAATTCTTCTTCAGGGAAACCCGGACCTTGATCGGAAACCTCAATTGCAATAGTTGAGTTAAACACTCCTATTTTCAGTCCGATTATGCTACCTTTTGAAGAATGCTGCGTGGCATTTAAAATCAGATTATGAAGCACTTGTTCTATTAGTCCGTAATCAACATAAATTAGTGGGGCATTTTCCTGAATATCAACATCGAATTGAAATGATTTCAACTCGGAGACCAACGATTTTGAAATAGAATTTACCAAATCTTGAACATCGCACCAGTCGGGGTTAGGCGTTATCCTTCCAGATTCGAGACGTGACATGTTCAACAAGTTTTCTACTAATCTATTCAATCGGGTAGAGGCGATATTTATTTCGGTGAATAATTCTTTTTGAATAGGTTCAGAAAGCTGTTGCTCCAACAAAGTTTCCGACGAACTCATAATAGCCGCTATTGGAATACGCAACTCGTGCGAAATAGAATTAAACAATGTTTTATAAAGTTTTTCAGATTCACTGAGCAAATAGGTCCTTTTTGTTGCGTTGCGCAATAATTCTCTTTCATATTTGCCGGTAATCTGGGACAAAGACGATTCCCAAAACTGTTCTTCGCCATAGGTAAAAACAAGATTTTGCCTTACCGCAACAACTCCTAAACTTCCATTCATTCCGATAAGAGGATAAAATGTGAATTCGTTAGAAGGCAGCGTATTGGTATATTTTCCTGCCTTTACACCATTTTTATCTACCCAAACAGCAATACTCATTTCACTTTCGCTTAGGTTAATTGTTGAATTATTAATTGTCTTTATTTCAAGCTGATTTACATCATTTTTCATTACAAAGTAACTTTCAATCCTGAAATATTGACGAATGTAATCTACAGCAACTTTTATGACATCATCAAATCCCGAAATTGAATTCAAATCTTTAGTTAGCTGATACAAGGCGTGAGTGCGTTCTTCACGAATTCTTATTTTTTTCTCCTGTCGCCTCACTCTCGAAGTTAATGTTCCATTTAAAAGAGCAATTATAAAAAACATGAAAAACATTAAAACATCCAACGGTTTTTGGATGAATAAAGTGAATTGTGGAGGTATGAAAAAGCAATCCCAGATGAGAGCACTTAATGTTGCCGCAACTAAAATAGGCCCTGTTCCGAAAAAAAGTGCTAAGATTGAAACTAAAAACAAAAGAATAAATGAGACTGCTTGATAGCCAATTAGATCTCTAAAATAATAACTTCCAATTGAAATAAGCACAACGATGAGTGTTACAATCCAATACTCATTGCTGTGAGAGCTAAATTCTGGAACTTTTATTTTTGTATTTAATGTATTGTTCTCGGGTGTATCTGAACCAAGTATATAAACATCGATATTCCCGCTATATTTAATCAATCTGTTTACATAATTTCCTAATTTCAATAAAGACCGAACGCTGTGTTGACGCGACTTTCCAACAATAATGTGCGTGATGTTCTCCTTTTGAGCATAGTTAACAATCGCTTTTACAAGGTCATCGTTCGTAACAATGCGCACTTTAAATCCCAATTGTTTGGCCAGTTCAATGTTCAAATCAAGCTGTTCATGGTCTTTATCAGTTAGGCGATGTGCTGTTTCCACATAAAGTGCTTCCACATTAGCTCCCATTGTATAAGCTAAGTTTTTTGCCCACTTCAATAAACCTGACGAAGATGGACTGGGTCCAATTGCAACCAAAAAATGCAAGCCTGACTTCCATGGTCCACGTATGCGATTGTCCTGCATATAATCATGCAATTGATTGTCGACCCGGTCGGCTACAATACGCAGTGACATTTCACGCAAGGCCGTGATATTTCCTTTGCGAAAGAAGTTGTTCACGGCTTCTTTTGAGCGTTCCGAGGAGTATACTTTACCATCAGCGAGCCGTTGCAGTAGTTCATCGGGTGTTATATCAACTAATTCTACATCGTCCGAATTTTCAAAAATAAAGTCGGGCAAGGTTTCACGAATGATGACACCTGTGATTTGAGCCACCGTGTCGGTACGACTTTCCAAGTGTTGAACATTGAGCGTGCTAAAAACA
>JBBRTR010000072.1:0-14556 GCA_038244215.1 Bacteroidales bacterium | reverse complement strand
TTTATTTTATTGTAAATTAAATGAAAATGTAACATATTGATAAGTGTCTCATTTATTGTTATTTAAAATTATAAATTTAAGTTGCCGAGCTTTTTACTTAAATAACTAAACTTTAGATACCCGACTTTTGTTTATAATCAAAATCAAAATTGTAAAAGCATAAATCTATCGATAAATTAGTGTTGAATCTGAGCTAATTCACAGTGGATAAGATTTTTTAAACAAAAATATGCCTAAAAAGTTTTTTAGAAAGAAAGAAAAGTAATACTTTTGCAGAACTAATAAGTTTAAACAAAAAAATAAAGAAAATGGCTTACGTTATTTCAGAGGATTGTATTGCTTGCGGATCATGTATCAGCGAATGTCCGGTTGAAGCAATTTCAGAAGGTGATATCTATGTAATTGACGCTGATGTTTGCACCGACTGTGGCACTTGCGCCGATGTTTGTCCTTCAGAAGCAATCAGTCCGGCATAATTGTCAGACTAAAAAAATAAACAGACCTGAGCGATTTTCGTTCGGGTCTTTTTTTGGTGAAATTTTCTTAGGGTCTGTAACCTGAATCTTCCAGAATTTTCTGTGAATTATTCTCGTCCATCAATTGGGTTAGACTTACTTTCTCGTTTTTGTTCATATAACTTTGAACAATCCGCCAACCAATCCATGTCCCAAGCCTACCGGGCGAATCCTGTGAAATCGGTGCAGTAAACGGCGCCTCATTCATAAATTTTCGAATTAATTGAACATCGGTCGAAAACAAGTATTTCTGATCTATTATTGATCCCCAAATTTGTTTTTCGTTACTTTTGCTCCATTTCCATTGCTCAGGATTATATCCCATAATATTTTCGGGTTTTTCGTTGGGCATAAAAACTGAAATGAGATACATTATTTTCCCTCTGAAAATCATATTGTCAAGCAGTCTTTCTTCCGACGTGTTTAACATAAACATCCTGAAAAGTGTGGTTGAAACCAAATCAACCGGTACAGATTCAGGTCGCATGTTGTACATCATATACTGGTAGGTAAAACTTTTATACGATGGAAAATCCGAACCAAGATACAAGTCGGTTCCGAGTGCAATGAATTTATCGCTTAGCATGACCTGACGGTTGAATCCTGAAACGAAAAAATATATTTCTGGTAGTTTTACGTCGGGAAAATAATAATGAATGTAGGTGAATGCATCCGAAACTTTCTTTTCGATACCTGAAACATTTGAAAATAAAGACAATACCTTTTTATTTACAGGCTTAAAAGTGGTATCATTCAGAAATTTGACCATCAAATGACTGACAGCAGTTGTATCGGTGTACGATGTATCTAAAACATTGTTGCAGAATTCAGGCATGAAATCAGGATAATGTTTGTAAAGACTGTCAATTTCAGCTTTAAGATGAGTCGTGTCGAGCGTAATTAAGTCTTTATCAAAACGGTGAATCTTTACTTCAACACGATTCTTGTTCGTATCAATCTCAAACCGACTACTTTTGATACACGAAACAGAAATCAGCGCAATAACAAGTATAATTGATATTTCGAATTGCTTTTTCATTATTGTTTTTCAATGATTAAACTTTAAAAGGCGTAAAGCGCAAAGTAGAATTTTGCATTTTACGCCTTTTATTAAATAGAATATTGTGAATTATTTCTTACCCTTGATTGATTTTTGTTGTTCACGTTGCATTTTTTCGAGCCGATCCATAAAACCTGATTTTTTAGGCGGATTTTTCGCTTTACTGTTTCTCTTTGCATGTAATGCGGCTAATATCTTTTCTTCATCCACAGTTGCACGAATTGCATAAGTCTGAATGATCGTAATCAGCGTGGAAACAAAGTAATAATAACTCAAACCTGATGCATAATTATTGAACATGAACATAAACAAAACCGGCATCAGATACATCATCCATTTCATCATCCCACCACCCATGGCATCGTTGGTTGGAGTTGTTGCCATATTTAGTTTAGTCGAAATTATACTAGCCACTGTCATTAATAAACAGAATAAACTGATATGATTACCGAAATAGGTTGTTACAATTGGAATATAGGTGTTCCAACTCAAAATGGAATCATAAGCAGATAAATCAGTTGCCCAAAGGAAGCTTTGTTGACGCAATTCAATTGCTGCCGGAAAGAAGCTGAACATGGCAAATAAAATTGGCATTTGTAATAATGAAGGTAAACACCCACTCAGTGGACTTACACCTACTTTGGAATAAAGTTCTTGTGTAGCTTTCTGACGTTCCATTGCTTTATCAGATGGAATCTTTGCATTTATTTCATCGATTTCAGGTTTCAAAACACGCATTTTAGCACTTGAAATGTATGATTTATAAGTCAACGGAAATAATACCATTTTAATAACAACGGTCATTAATAAAATAATTAAACCAAAGTTCGTCATGAACATACTGAAGAAGTTGAACATTGGAATAATGGCAAATCGGTTTACCCAACCGAAAATTCCCCAACCAAGTGGAATTAATTTGTTAAGTTGGAGTTTTTTGTCTAAATCAACACCTTTATCATAAGACGAAAGAATTTTGTATTGGTTTGGTCCGAAGAACATATCGAAAGTTGTCGGTTCTTTTCCTGTGGGATCAAATGCAACGGTAACGTTTGCTTCGTACGATTTCAGATATTTCGAATTTTCATCTTCTAAAGTGCTTTTAAGAGTAGTAGAAGTAAAAGAATTGTTTGCAATCAAAATACTACTGAAAAACTGATCTTTGAATGCAATCCATTTTACTTTATTTTCAGCCTTCTTTTCATCGGTTTTACTTTCACTCAATTTCTCAACATCATCGGCCAGATATTTAAATTCAATACCAGAATAACGTTCTTCAAATTTGCGCCCTTTTTCTTGTTGACGAACTTTCGCTGCCCATTGCATATCCAGCGAATTTATGCCCGCTGGCATAACCGAATTCATATTACTTGCCTTTATACCAAAGCTCAACATGTAATTGTCAGCCGGTAAAGTATATGCAAAATCCATATAGGCTTCGCCGGTTGTTTTCAAACGTAAAATTAAAGTCTGGTTTCCTTTCGAATCGGTTGTGATTCCTGAAACAGGTTCAAAATACAATTCAGATGAGTTTAAAACGCGGTTATTCTTTGTCACCAAGGTGAATCCCATCGAACTTTCTTTTTCATCAAAAAGATACAACGGTAAAGAATCGTGGGTGCGGAAGTTCTTCAATTCGGCTGCGCAAATTCTTCCACCTTTATTGCTTAAAGTGATTTTTACGAGTTTGTTTTCGAGAGTATAGTATTTTTCTTCTCCTTTTGCGGATGCACTAAAATCACCATAAGAGTCAGCAACACCTGCTGCAGAAGTTGTATCGGTGACAGCTGTAGAATCTTTCGAAATCGTAGTGTTTTTTTGTATATTGGCAGCCATTTCGGCTTTAGATTGTTCAACAAACGCGATAGAATCGTTGACATGTTTTTGTCTGGCAATTTCTACTTCACTCGGTTTGTTTAGAACAGAAAAACCTATGATTATCAAAGCTATAAATGCAAAACCAAGAATTGTGTTTTTATCCATGTTTAATTAATTTACCCCTAACCCATAAAGGGGAATCTAGTTAGTTGTGGTTGTTAATATTAAGTTATAGTTTAGAAACTAATCCATTCCCCTTTAGGGGTTAGTGGTCATTTCTCAATTGCAGCTTTAATAAAACTGATGAACAGCGGATGTGGATTTACAACCGTACTACTGTATTCCGGATGAAACTGTACACCAATATACCATTTATGTGATTGCAATTCAATGATTTCAACTAAATCAGATTCTTCGTTCAATCCGCTGCAAATCATTCCAGCTTTTTCAAAATCGTCTTTGAATGCATTGTTGAATTCATACCGATGACGATGACGTTCGCTGATATTTTCTTTTTTGTAAATATCAAAAGCTTTAGTTCCTTTTTTTAATTTACATTTATAAGCACCCAGTCGCATACTTCCACCTAAGTCGAGAATGTTTTTCTGTTCTTCCATGATATCCACCACATTATGCGTAGTGCTCGGATCTATTTCGGTACTATTAGCATCTTCATAACCCAAAACATTTCGTGCAAATTCGATGGACATGGTTTGCATTCCCATACAAATACCTAAACTTGGAATATTATTTTCGCGTGTATATTTCAAAGCGACAAATTTCCCTTCCATGCCTCGTTGACCAAAACCCGGAGCAACAATAACCCCATCGAGTTTGCTCAGTTTCTTTTCAACATTTTCTTCGTTTAACTTATCTGATAAAATAAGTTCAAGCTTCAGTTTCTTATTATTATAAGCACTTGCATGAAGCAAGGATTCTATTATCGATTTATAAGCATCCGGCAATTGAACATATTTACCAACTAATCCAATGCGAACTTCATCTTTTGCATTTTCAAGCTTTTCAACAAATTCAATCCATTTGGTCATGTCGGCAGCCGGTGTTTTCTCCAAATCATAACCCATTTTTGTCAATACTACTTCGTCCAGCTTTTCCTGTTGCATATTCAGAGGCACACGATAAATGGTCGGTACATCAATGGATTGCATTACTGCAGTGGTTTCAACATTACAGAATAGTGCCACTTTTTTCCGAATTTCGAGTGAAATATCGTGTTCTGTTCGCAAAACAAGAATATCTGCCTGAACTCCCTGCTCCTGCAAAGCTTTTACAGAATGCTGTGTCGGTTTGGTTTTCAATTCTTTGGCGGCTGCCAGATAAGGTACATAAGTCAAATGTACGATCAGACAGTTTTTGCCTAATTCCCAACGAAGCTGACGTACACTTTCAATGTACGGCAACGATTCAATATCACCAACGGTTCCGCCAATTTCAGTAATTACAAAGTCAAATTCGCCTTTGCTTCCTAATAACTTGATATTTCGTTTGATTTCGTCAGTAATATGCGGAATAATCTGGACAGTTTTTCCCAAATAATCACCTCGGCGTTCCTTGTTGATTACGTTTTGATAAATACGTCCGGTTGTAATATTATTGGCACGGTGTGTAGGAACGTTCAAAAAGCGTTCGTAGTGACCAAGATCTAAATCGGCTTCATGTCCGTCAACAGTTACGTAACATTCGCCGTGTTCGTAAGGGTTCAATGTTCCCGGATCTACGTTGATATACGGATCCAGTTTTTGATTAGTTACTCTAAAACCTCTGGCTTGCAATAGTTTGCCCAGAGATGCAGCAATGATTCCTTTGCCCAATGAAGAAGTAACACCACCGGTTACGAAAATATACTTTGTATCTTTCACCTTGTTTTTCCTTAAAATTACTGTCGGTTGATTCGTATTTTTAAGTCCGCAAAGTTCGGAAAAAAAACTGAATAACGAAAGCCCTTGAAACAAATTAAGATGTTTATAGAACATGTTACAAATGAGTAATAAAAATTTGCCCCTAAATATTTTTAAGATACTATAAAACTATTCGGTTTTTATATTGTTAGATATTTAAAATGACCTTATCCTTGCATAAATAAAAATAAATTATCATCTTTGCACGCATAAATCAAACAAAAAGAAAATGAACTCAGTTTTGACAGTAAATAAATTTTGGTGGTGGCACTTACTGATTAGTAAATCGTGAGATGTAACACCTATGTATATTGTCGAAATTAAAAAGATATTACAAAAAAGGCTTGTCGGACTCACGATAAGCCTTTTTTTAATTTAATACTTGCCCCCTAACCCCTTAAAGGGGAAATAAGAAAGAGAACCCCTAGCCCCTAAAGGGGAATTTGAATAGTACGATTTGTTAGTTAAGAAAAAGAAAAAAGATATGGCTAAAAATAGAGATGACAAAAGTAACTTAGTTCCCCTTCAGGGGATAGGGGTAACTCCCCCTTTTGGGGCTGGGGGTATCGACAAAGACGGTTTCTACGGTGAATTTGGTGGAGCTTACATTCCTGAAATCTTGCACGGAACTATAGAAAGGTTGAAAGAAGCATATTTTGCGATTAAAGACGATGCTACTTTCAAAGCTGAATATTACGATTTGCTGAAAAACTATGTAGGACGCCCGTCACCACTCTATTTTGCAAAACGTTTGTCGGCCGAATACGGTACCAATATTTACTTGAAACGCGAAGATTTGAATCATACCGGTGCTCACAAAATCAACAATGCACTTGGACAAATTTTGTTAGCAAAACGTATGGGGAAAACCCGTATTATTGCCGAAACAGGTGCCGGACAACACGGAGTGGCCACGGCTACAGCTTGTGCTTTGATGGGTTTGGAATGTATCGTATTTATGGGCAAAACGGATGTGGAACGTCAGTTTTTAAACGTACAAAAAATGCGTATGTTGGGAGCAACAGTTGAATCGGTAACCAGTGGAAATTGTACATTAAAAGATGCCACCAACGAGGCGATTCGTTACTGGTGCTCAAATCCGGATTCGTTTTATATCATTGGTTCTACGGTTGGCCCGCATCCTTATCCGGATATGGTGGGATTTTTCCAGTCAGTGATTAGCGAGGAAATTAAATGGCAGTTACAGGAGCAGATTGGACGCGATTATCCCGATTATTTGATGGCCTGTGTGGGTGGTGGAAGTAACGCCATGGGTACTTATTATCATTATTTGAATGATGATCGTGTGAAGATTATTTCGGCCGAGGCAGGTGGATTGGGAATTGAAACTGGTGAAACGGCAGCGACAATAAGCATCGGTACAACCGGAATTTTACACGGTTCAAAAACCTTATTGATGCAAGATGAAGATGGTCAAATTACCGAACCTTATTCTATTTCTGCGGGACTTGATTATCCCGGCATCGGACCAGCACATGCCTTCTTTGCTAAGATTGGACGAACCAAAGTTTTGGCTATTAATGATGATGAAGCGTTGGAAGCAGCTTTTGAATTGACTCGTTTGGAAGGAATTATTCCGGCCATCGAATCGGCTCATGCATTGGCATTATTGAAAAAAGAAAAAGCTATTTTCAAGCCTGAAGATATTATTGTATTAACTGTGTCGGGTCGTGGAGATAAAGATATGGATACCTATGTGAAGTATTTTACCCCTAACCCCTAAAGGGGAATTAAGAAAATAACCCCTAACCCCTAAAGGGGAATTAAGAAAATAACCCCTAACCCCTAAAGGGGAATTAAAATAGTACAATCTACATTTAAAGAATTTAATTATGGATAAGAATAAAATACAAAACGAAACTAACTCAACTCCCCCTTCAGGGGGCAGGGGGGCAAGTAGCTCCCATTTAGGGGTTGGGGGTTCTTCTGTTCCCCTTCAGGGGTTAGGGGTTCATACAAAAACCATGCTTGCCGACTTACAAACTCCGGTGGGCATCTACCTGAAAATACGTGATTTATATACGAACTCTGTTTTATTGGAAAGTTCGGATTATCACGGTACTGAGAATAGCTTTTCATATATCGGCTTTTGTCCGATTGGAGGAATTTCGGTAAATCATTTTCTGATTACGGAAGAATATCCTGACGGAACAAAGATTGAAACACAGGTAATCAATAAAATGACCGTTGCCGATCGTTTTGATGTGTTTCTGAAATCGTTCAGGCTTGAGGGTGATAAACTGAAAACGGGATTGATAAATGGTTTGCTGGGATATACGTCGTACGAATCGGTTCAATATTTCGAAGATATAAAGCTCAAAGCACGTGAAACCGTTCCGGGAAGTATGCCGGGTTTGCATTATGTACTTTTTAAATATATTATTGCAGTAAATCATTTTAATAATGAATTGACGATTATCGAAAATTTGCTGGAAGGTGAAACTTCATCCATTCATGAAATAGAAGAAGTATTACTGAATAATAATATTGCTACTTACGAATTTCAGGCAATTGGTGACGAAAAATCCGATATTTCCAATGAGCAATATAAAGCAATGGTTGCACGTGGGAAAGAAGAATGCTACAAAGGAAATGTTTTCCAGATTGTGCTTTCGCGCCGTTTTTACCAGAAATACAAAGGTGATGATTTTATGTTGTATCGCACACTGCGTTCGGTGAATCCTTCGCCTTATTTGTTTTATTTCAACTTTGGTGATTTCCGTATTTTCGGTTCGTCGCCCGAAGCACACCTCGTGGTAGATGCCAAAAAGCAAAAAGCTTATATCAAGCCGATTGCCGGAACTTTCCGACGCACTGGTGATGACGAAAAGGATTTTCAATTGGCCGAAAAATTACGTGTTGACCCAAAAGAAAATGCTGAACATGTCATGTTAGTTGATTTAGCACGCAACGATTTAAGCCGCAATACCGACCATGTGGAAGTGGAAGTATTTCGCGAAGTGCAATATTATTCACATGTGCTTCATTTGGTTTCGAGCGTGAGTGGAAAACTGAAACCGGAGACTAAAATCATTAAATTATTTGCAGATACATTTCCGGCTGGAACACTTTCGGGTGCGCCAAAAATTAAAGCGATGCAATTGATTGATCAGATTGAAGCGCATGATCGCGGACCGTATGGTGGTTGTTTGGGTTATATCGGTTTTGACGGAAGTTTCAATCAAGCCATTACCATTCGTTCATTTGTAAGTAAAAACAATACACTTTATTATCAGGCAGGTGCAGGAATTGTCGCCAAATCGGATGAAGAAAGTGAATTGCAGGAAGTGAATAATAAACTGGCAGCGCTGAAAAAGGCAATTGATACAGCCTCCCCAACCCCTCCGAAGGAGGGGCTTTAAGATGAGAACTGATAATTTAAAAATAAAATTATGAATACAAATATACAGAATGGACTAACTTCAACCCCCTCTAATGGAGGGGGAAGGGGGAGGCTTTTAGTTTTCGACAATTACGACTCGTTTACCTATAATTTGGTTCACGCAGTAAAAAAGTTGGGATTCACCGATGTTGAAGTTCACCGGAATGACCAGATTGCCTTGGAAGATATTGCCCGTTTTGATAAAATCATTCTGTCGCCGGGACCGGGATTACCTTCAGAATCGGGTATTTTGCTCGATGTGATTCGTACCTACGCGCCTACAAAAAGCATTTTAGGTGTGTGTCTGGGTGAACAAGCCATTGCGGAAGCTTTTGGCGGAACGTTGATTAATCTTTCCGAAGTTCATCACGGCGTAAGTTGCATTGTGGATGTATTGGAAGAAGATATTTTGTTCAAGGGCTTGGGAAATAAACTGGAAGTGGGTCGTTACCATTCGTGGGCAGCCGAAAAATCTACTTTGCCCGAATGTCTGACCATCACGGCAGTTGACGAAGAAGGACTGATTATGGCTTTGGCACACAAAACTTACGATGTGCGTGGTGTTCAGTTTCATCCCGAATCGGTTTTGACTCCCGATGGAGAGAAAATGTTGAAGAATTGGTTGGAGTCTTGCCCCCCAACCCTCTAAAGGGGGAGCTTGAGAGGCGTAATTCACAGATTATCAAATAAAATAGAATGGTAAACAAAATATTCCCCCTTCAGGGGGTTAGGGGGCATCTAACATGAAACAAATACTTAATCAGTTGTTTAATCACCAATCACTTTCGCGGGAAGAAGCCGCTGAGGTGATGACCAATATCGCAGCCGGAAAATACAACGAATCGCAAATTGCTGCATTCATTTCGGTGTATTTGATGCGTAGTATCGAACTGGAGGAAGTGATTGGCTTCCGTACTGCATTGCTCGAACTTGCTATTCCGATGGATTTATCGGAATTTGATGCGCTCGACATTGTAGGAACTGGTGGTGACGGTAAAAATACTTTTAATATTTCTACTTGTAGTTGTTTTGCAGTTGCAGGAGCAGGTTACAAAGTAGCCAAACACGGGAATTATGGAGCCACTTCGGTAAGTGGCTCGTCGAATGTGCTGGAGTATTATGGTGCCAAATTCACCACCAATATGGATGTGATTAAACGCTCACTCGATGATTCAGGATTTGCGTATTTACATGCTCCGCTATTTAATCCGGCGATGAAAAATGTAGCACCGGTGCGTAAGAATCTGGGTGTGCGTACATTTTTCAATGTACTCGGGCCGTTAATTAGTCCGGCTCGCCCCAATTATCAATGTTTGGGTGTGTATAGTCTTAAAATGTTGCGGTTGTACAATTACATTTACCAAAATTTGGGTGTTCAGTACTCGGTGGTACATAGTTTGGATGGTTACGATGAAATTTCGTTGACAGATACTTGTAAAATCATGACCAATGCCGGTGAATTTGTTTTTACGCCAGAACAGTTGGGATTCAAAACGTTGAAACAGGAAGAACTTTGGGGTGGAGATACGGTCGATGAAGCAGCACAAATATTTATGAACGTGCTGGATAATAAAGCTACTAATGCTCAACACGATGCGGTGATTATCAACACAGCTTTTGCCATTCAAACCCGCTGTCCGCAAAAGCCACTGGAACAATGCAAAGCCGATGCTGCCGAATCGTTGACAAGTGGAAGTGCAAAAAAAGCGTTTGTGAAGTTTGTTGAGATTTATTCTGCTTCTTGAATTTAATGAAATAAGATCGAAGTATTGGGAAAATATATTATTTTTGCATTAAACTATAATCGTAAAACGCATTATACGCTCTGCCTTGATAAATAAGATTGTTAATCGAGCGGCAGTGTGAAAATTGTAATATGATAAATAAAGAAGTATCACGAGAAGAAAATAGCTCTAATTCCCCTTTAGAGGTTAGGGATAATATCCTCGATAAAATACTTGTTTCCAAAGCTATTGAAGTTGCTTCTCGCAAAGCTTCAACGCCTATTTCAACTTTAGAAAAATCTTCTGCATTTTCACGGAAATGTTTGTCGATGAAGCAAAGCTTGTTGAACTCAGATTCAGGAATCATTTCGGAATTTAAGCGCAAATCACCATCGCTCGGTTGGATTCATGAGGATGCAGACGTGGTGGATATATCTTCAGGTTATAGCGCTGCCGGAGCTTCCGGAATTTCTATTCTGACTGATTTGGAGTATTTTGGTGGAACGCCCATGGATTTAATGGCTGCTCGTCGGTTTATTGCTTGTCCGATATTACGGAAAGATTTTGTGATTGATGAATATCAGCTGTACGAAGCAAAAGCGATGGGTGCTGATATGATTTTGTTGATTGCAGCAGCTTTGACAGTGAAAAAAACCTTGGAATTAGCACAAAAAGCACATGATCTTGGACTCGAAGTATTACTCGAAGCACACAATGAAGAAGAGCTTGGTCATGCCAATGATTTTGTGGATATGTTGGGCGTAAACAACCGCAACCTGAAAACTTTTGAGCAAAATATACAGACTTCGTTTGATTTGGCGGCTTTGATTCCTGATAAATTTGTAAAAGTAAGTGAAAGTGGCATCTCGAAAATAGAAACGGTGAAAGAACTACGAAAAGTAGGTTTTAAAGGCTTTTTGATGGGTGAGAGTTTTATGAAAGAAGAGAATCCTGCTGAAGCTTTGGCGAAGTTTATTGAAGAATTAAAGAATTCATAACCACTAAAAGGGGAACAAGATTACTTTCGTCTCACAATTATTTTTACTAAAACAATAATATTCCCATTAGAGGTCATATGAAATATTTTATCATTGCCGGTGAAGCTTCGGGCGATTTACATGCTTCCAATCTGATGCGGGAACTGAAAAGGAAAGAATCTAATGCTGAATTTTGCTTTTTGGGAGGTGACCTAATGCAAGCTCAAGGCGGTATAATGGTAAAACATTACCGTGATATGGCTTATATGGGCTTTTTGGAAGTACTGAAGAATATCCGGTCGGTGTTGAAAAATATGAGTGATTGCCGACGAGCCATCAAAGATTTTAAACCCGATGTGCTTATTTTAATTGATTATCCGGGTTTTAACCTGCGCATGGCCCGGTATGCAAAAGATAATTTGAATATTCCTGTTTATTATTATATTTCTCCCAAAATATGGGCTTGGAATGAGTCTCGCATCCACCAGATTAAGCGCAATGTGACTAAAATGTTCACAATCTTCCCTTTCGAAACCGCATTTTATGCCAAACATAACTATTCGGTCGAATATGTTGGCAATCCATCCATCGATTCAGTTTGCCTTCGCCCAAATCAGGACCAAACTTTCGAAACATTTTGTGGATTTAATAATTTATCGGAGAAACCAATCATTGCTTTACTAGCGGGAAGTCGTAAAAAGGAAATTTCGGATTGTCTGCCCCGTATGATTGAAGCAGCAACAGCTTTGTCCGATTTTCAGGTTATAATTGCAGGCGCGCCGGGCATTGATATGGAGTTTTATTTATCCTTTTTGAAAGGGAAACAGGTGTCAATAGTGTTCGACCAAACCTACGAATTACTTCAACACGCTCAGGCAGCAGTTGTAAATTCAGGTACGGCAACATTGGAAGCGGCACTGGTCGGAACTCCACAGGTAGTTGTTTATCGGGTTCCGCTGGGACGGTTTGCATACGAGTTGAAAGAACGTTTTTTGAATGTAAAATATATTTCGTTGGTCAATATTGTAGCTGAAAAATGGGTGGTAAAAGAATTAATTGCTCATTTGTTTACTGCAAAAAAAGTAGAAGAAGAGCTTAAAAACATTCTATACAACAAAGAATATCGCCTAAATATGCTTCATGAATATGATTTGATGAAACAAAAGTTAGGTAAACCGGGAACTGCTGAACGAACTGCGGAGAAAATGGTTGGATTTTTAAAACGCTAAACTTTGCTTATTTGTATTACAAACTTAACACGACTTTTTTTGTGAGATAACACTATAATCATTTGTTCTAAATTGAAATAGTTTATCTATCACAAAAAAGCCCCGCAAACAGGTGCGGGGCTTGAGCTTTTAAAAAAAAACCATTTTCAGGCAGCTTTTGAGTCATCAATAGGATCTATTGGATTCGATTTATCATCCTTTCCTTTCTTTCCTAACGATTCTCTGGTTTTTACCTGAGAACAGTAATAATTCAACTTCTCGTTTATCCCATTAATCAACTCACTATAATC
This sequence comes from Bacteroidales bacterium, assembly GCA_038244215.1. Taxonomy (GTDB): domain Bacteria; phylum Bacteroidota; class Bacteroidia; order Bacteroidales; family Paludibacteraceae; genus Paludibacter. Next base: position 1,624 of record JBBRTR010000072.1, on the reverse strand, counting down.
AATTTCGGGATGCTCTATCTGAGCCAGTTCGATAGCAGAAAATAACTCAAGAAGAGAAGTTTTGACTGTTGACTTCAGTTCAAGTGTATGAACTTTAATCCGTTGACGAATTTGAACACTCCTCGATTCACTTACAGTCGTTTGACTGTCGATAAGTGTTTTTAACTCCACGAAATACAGATTTAAACTCAGTTCTTCCACCGCGGTTTTTAAATCTTCATCAAATTGGAGAATGACAAACATTTCATTCAAAATGTCCATTCGCTTCATCCAGTCTGCTGAAATAATGGGCTTCAGATAACTTTTTACAAAAAGGTTGACTTTTTCCAAAGCCACTGCCTGTGATTGAAGTTTGGCAATCTGAAGAACCCGTACCTGACCGGTAATAGCCTTCATTAATGCGAGACTTTTAGTTCGCACTTTTGACAACTCCAGTGTTTGCGGTAAGCTCCCGTGTCGTACACGTAACGAGCTTAAGTGACTTGCTGTAGATTTTAATCTGTCGAACCAGGTTTTAAAAAACATAGACTGTGGATTAAAAGTTTCCAGCATGGCTAGAAGTCCAGTAATAAAATTTCGGAATTCATTTTTTTGAAACCGATAATAAGGAACTTTACGTAAAATTCGATTCATAAGCGATAAAATTTATAAAATTTGTAAATAACAGATCAGTTAAAGTTCATTCCAATAGTGTTTGTTTTGAAAATAGCCTGTTCAGTCTCCAATTCATTCCCCTTGTAATTTTTCCTTAGCATGATCCCGATTGCAGCACCGCTCTTTGTTGTCGGTAATCTAACAATACAAAACACAATAGTACAACAATTAAGCCCTAGAAGTAAATAAAATATTTAAAAACTACTTCTATTGATTTTAATTTTCAAAAAATGTGGTAACATACAGATTAATAGGATTTTGAATTGATGTAATTAATTTGAGATTTATTAAAATATTTTTCTAAGTAATTTGTTCGGTAATTTTGTCAGTAAGATTTTGTCAGTTTTAATATAATAAACGCAAATAAAACACTGCCAAAAATACAAAAATAAATATTTAGGACTTGAATATTAATTGATGTAAAAATGCAAAATGAAATATTATAGATAGTAAAATCTCAAAAAATAGATTTACTTCGAGGACATTCACATTTTGAAACCTATTTTTGTAAGTTTAAATCGACTACATTTACCATATAAATGCACTAAAGTAAATACAAAATGAACACATTCACATGCTTCATCCTAACAAAAACACTCAAATATGCGATATTTAATGCCGGGAAATGGGCAATTTAAATTTAAAATAAGGGTTTTTACTCCGCGAAACATGTCAATTAAAACTTATATCCATAGTTTTTGATATGCTGAGTATTTAAAAATACAATTTCATAAAGGAGTTTTGACTAAAGGAAATACTCAAATTAAAATTTAAAATTCAACATTATTGGTTTACGAAGCACGATTAAATATTTACTGAAAATGACTTTTCAAATACTAAAATTTCAAATGCTCTAAATTTTGGGAGTTTATATAAAAATTCACTGTTGTCCGGTATAAGTTTATAGATTCTTCACTTCGTTCAGAATGACAGGCACTTACATATATCATAAAAAAGAGTGGGTTGGTTG
>JBBRTR010000071.1:0-14822 GCA_038244215.1 Bacteroidales bacterium | reverse complement strand
TTTACGAACAGAATTACCATTGTAAACGTTCATTTAGTATGTAGTTCCCTTTTTTCGTATGTTATTGAGATATCATTTTTACAAAGAATGGAAATTTCAAGGTTTCTTTGAATTGGAGCATACAATTTCTTTTAATAAATAAAGATTAAATCTTTAAAAATGGCTATCTTTACCACTTCAAAATAATAGTGCAGTTAGTATAATACATTCTTTCAATTGATTCATAAACAATTCAATCATAAAGTATTATGGAAGACAAATTAGTAACTTTAGCCATTCGCACATTCCAACGGGCACAAATGATTAAATCGGTTCTTGAAAAAAACGGAATAGAAACGGTAATCCACAATCTAAATCTCGAAAACCCGGAAATGGCTGTCGGCGTACGTGTCCGAATTAAAGAAAGTGATTTGCCACGTGCTTTAAAAATCGTTGAAGAAATGGAAAGTGCCTGGGAAAGAGAGCCTGTAACAGGAAGTAAAGATACAGCGCAGGTTTTGATTCCCATCGATTTTTCTGATCAATCACAAAAAATAACCGATTTCGGGTTTCATTATGCCGATATTTTGGCTACTAAAGTTGTTTTTCTTTATGTGTATTTCAGTCCTGCTTTTACAATTTCTTCCAATAACGATTTAAGTACGTATAGCCTGAGTGATAGTGAATTATTGAAACAAATTATTCATTCAGCGAATACGGAAATTGAAGTTTTGACGAAGCAAATCCATGAACGTATTGAAAAAGGAGAATTACCCAACATTCCTTTTAGTTTTAAATTGAAAGAAGGTGTTCCTGAAGATCAAATTCTTGATTATTGCAAAAAGAAAAAACCGGTTTTAGTTGTTATGGGCACTCGCGGTAAAAAAATAACCGATCAAATAATCGGTAGCGTAACAGCTGAAGTTATGGAAGCCTGTGTTTCCCCTGTTTTAGCCATTCCAATGCGTATGAAAATGAATTCAGTCAACGAGATTCATCGTGTAGCTTTTATGACTAACTTTGATCAGAAAGACTTGATTGCCATTGATCGTACAATTTCTTTGTTCGCATCCGATAAACTTGAGTTGTTTTTTATTCATGCTTCGGATAAAAAGCAAGCTTGGGATGAAATTATGTTGGCTGGTATAAAAACTTATTTTGCAAGTCATTATCCAAATCTTACAACCAATTATGCTTTGCTTGGTGCCAATGAAAATTTGAAACTGATTGATAAGTATCTTGAAAAACAGAAAATTGATGTGTTGGCATTTAATACACATCGCCGAAATATTTTTTCACGATTATTCAATCCCGGACTTGCATATAAACTGGTTATGCATTCCGAGACTCCTTTGTTTGTAACTCACGACTAACAGTCAATCCCATATAAAAAAGATCTGAATTTTCAGGTCTTTTTTTGTTCGTGTTTAATAAATCATCGCTATTGTCCTGTAAATTTAGTATACCTTGTTTTTCGACATGATTCTTCACTTCGTTCAGAATGACAATCAGCAATTTTTTATGATATATGTAAGTGCCTGTCATTCTGAACGAAGTGAAGAATCTATAAATTTATACCGGACAACAGTGATAAATCACATAAATATAATTCGGTTTTATCATAAAATGTTACTTTTGTGTTTCACAATATAAGCCACAGAAGTTCAAACGGATTTCAATTTATTTTCAGTATGCCACGATATTCAAAAATAACATTTTTTCTAACAATTAGCTTGTTTAGTTTTTCAAATTTATTTGGACAATTGATTCCTGTTTTGAAACACAATATTCTGGAAATGAGTTTGAATCCATTTTTCAATACTCCCGACCAGTATAATCTGGCAGCAGAAATTTCAAACAAAGGAAACACAACCGATTTAAGTCTACGTGAATTATATTGGAATACGTATCAGCAGGATTCTGATTTGGAAAAGATTATAAAAACACAATTACCGAATGGTTCGTGGGGCGACATTGACTACAAAGATGATGCCCGAAGTAACTGGCAACCAACCAATCACGTTTCCCGATTATTATATTTAAGTCGGGCTTATATTACTCCGGCTTCAAAATTTTATCATCAAAAATCGGTCTCTACTGTTCTGCATAATGGATTGAATTTCTGGTTTAAAACTCAACCGATTTGCCTGAACTGGTGGTATAATCAAATTGGAATTCCACGTCTGATGGGACTTGTTTTTGTTTTTCTGCAGAATGAATTAAGTCCCGATGAACTTACAGAAGCAGTGAAAGTTATGAACAATGCGAATTTCGGAATGACTGGTCAGAATAAAGTATGGCTAGCCGGAAATGTATTGTTGAAAGCAATTCTGACGCATGACACTAAACTTGCACAAGCTTCACGCGATACAATTTCATCTGAAATCTTTATTGGAACTGAAGAAGGAATACAGCCCGATTATAGTTTTCATCAGCACGGACCGCAGCAGCAATTTGGTAATTACGGATTATCGTTTTTGTCGAGCATGGCTTATTATGCTAATATATTCACTGGAACTCCGCTTGCATTTTCTCCCAAACCAATGGATATTTTGAGAAATTATACAACCGAAGGCGAAAACTGGGTTGTTTGGCGTGGTTATATGGATGTGAATGCGTGTGGAAGGCAATTTTTTAAACAGGCTCAGGCAGGGAAAGCACTTGCATTTTGTATTTCGGTTTATCAATTGAAACAAGCGGATAGTGCTTATTCGAAAGTGTATGATAATATTCTGAAACGAAATATGCAACCCGGAACAGTTCCTGAAAAGAAAATGGCAAAACATTTTCCGAACTCAGATCTGACGGTTTTCCGTTCTCCAAATTCGTATATTTCCGTTCGGGCTTGTTCGCCCAGAGTAAAAGGAACTGAATTTACCAACAATGAAAACAAAAAAGGACATTTCATTGCCGATGGTTCTAATTTTTTCCTTCGTCGTGGGGATGAATATGTTGATATTTTCCCGATTTGGGACTGGAACCGATTGCCCGGAATAACCGCTCCTATATTAGATTCTATTGTTCCGAGAACCAAAACCGATGATTATAAAAATCCGAATCCTTTTGTGGGTGGTTTGACGCATAAGGGGACTGGAATTTCCACTTTTCATTTAGCACGGAATGGGGTAGATGCTAAAAAATCATGGTTTTATCTCGATAATGTATTAGTTTGTTTGGGAACGGATATAAAATCAAACTCCGGTAAAGATATTATTACCGGCCTGAATCAATGTCTGCAAAAAGGAAATGCCACTCTTACTTATCAAAATGGAAAAAGCTTTGTGCTAAACGACACTTTGCTGAATTCCCAGGAAATACAATCTGTATGGCATGATTCAATCGGATATTATTTCTCTCAATCTCAGAGCTGTTCCTTTTCTCTAAAAACTCAGAATGGAAACTGGCATGCAATTGCCGATCCTTATTCAAAAGAATCAGTTTCAGCTAAAGTTTTCAAATTGTGGTTAGATCATGGAAAAGATGCGGTAAATTCCGATTCGTACGAATATATGGTTTTACCTTCAGTTTCAGTATCGGATTTGAAAACCTTCATTCACAAGCCTGAAATAGAAATTCTTGCTAATAATTCAGATATTCAATCAGTTAAATTGAAAAATGATTCACTGTATGAATTCGTTTTCTATAAACAAAAACGAGTGGAATTATTTACAAAAAAGGGTTTTATTGAATCGAAAACTCCCGGATTGGTTATGTTACAATTAAATTCTAACCAATCGCTTACACTTTCAGTTGCTGATCCTACACAACTTCAAAAATCGTTCAACTTAGTTCTTAGTGGTAATTATTCAGGTAAATTTGCCCGTTATAATTCAAAAATGAAAGTAACAGAAATTGAAATTCCATTGCCTAAAGGTGGTTTTGCGGGGAGTTCGGTTCAGGTGGAATTGCAACGGAACTAAAGAATTTAATCTTCGGGTCTGGTTTTATTTGGATGGAATTTATCAGCCAACCAGTTACGAGGATTATTTCCAATATAGTTTGCAATCCGAACGTATTCATCCTTGTCACGAATAATATGATCGTGAAAACGTGTCTGCCAGGCAAAATCCATTCCTTTATCGTGTGCATAATGGGTTACTGCCGATTTAATACCACCCATGCATACCGATAATAATCCTTTTTTATCGGAAATGGTTTTCATTTTTTCGTTTAATGATTGCTGTAGAGACGGGGCGCGCCCCGTCTTTACAGCCACGGCGCGCCCCGTCTGTACATTGGTATCGCGTAAAATTTTTGTTTCATCAATAATCACAATCAAATGCAGGTGATTGGGCATAATTTGTGAAATGGTTATTTCGGCGTAGGGATAATGTGTTGCCACACCATCGATATTTTCTAAAACACATTCACCTAAGGCATTCAACAGCATATTCTCTTTAATAATCTTTCCAAAATAATGTATTTGACCGGCAGTACAGATCGTAATAAAATACATTCCATCGTTGTAATCGTGCCATTGAGCACGGGCAGAAGGAATTCTGTATGTATCTCTGAATTTTTCCATGTTCAAAATAAGAATTGTTTGGATGCAAAGACAAGGCATGACTTGTCTTTATTTAACCACGCGGTTGCAGAGGAGCATCATCGTTGCCGCACGAATTCTTCGTGTGGCATTTTGTTTTTTCAGTTTTGCTTATTTAACCACGCGATACAATCGCGAGGTAGCAGGGGCAGAGGAGCATCATCGCTGCCGCACGAATTCTTCGTGTGGCATTTTGTTTTTTCAGTTCTACTTATTTAACCACGCGATACAATCGCGCGGTAGCTGGAGACATTGATTAAACATCACTTATTCATAATGGCACAGATTGCAAATCTGCGCCTGCGTGAGAGGACAAAAGGAATAAATATTTCCATTTTTTATTTTTGAATCGAATTCTTCCTAATTTTGATTTACCCCCTCCAATTTTCCATCTACAAATTCAATGTCTAAGTCCGATAAATACTTGTCTTTTATTTTGTATCCCCAACTTTCGTGAGTTGAATTTCTAATGCTAAACATTGTAACTTTATCAGGTTTTCCTACAAGTATTTGAACAGAATCCTTCAACATGCCTGTATGTAATGTTACATTCCCTTTTTTCCCGTTTATTTCTACGTATTGAACTTCTGCCTTTTTATTTATGTCAGTAAGTCCTAGTGAGATTGTTTCAATTAGTTGTTGTTTTAGTTGCTCTTTTTCAGAACTTTCTGTTCTAACACTGATTATATAAAGAATTATGTACAAGAGTAAAGCCCCTGTAACCATACCACCAATAAAAATTAAAAGTTGTTTCTTCATAATCTTAAATTTTTATTCTTTTCTCTGTACGAATAGTAATCTGTTTTCTATTTATTTTTTTTTGCTTCTGACTAACGACCACATAAGTCTTTGATTTTCAGTAGTCACTTTTTCTGGTCGTTAGCAACGATAGTCAATGAATATTTTCATTTTCTGGATTGCCCCTAACGACCAAGGCTAGCCGTCCACCGCCCTGCGGTGACCTGTCTGACTGCGGAACGCTGTCGGGCAGGTGGCTTGGCTAGCCGGTGTTATGGGCTAGGCGATTTGATAATTAATTAGTCAACAAAATAAATTCACTTTCCAATTAATCTCATTATGTGATTTATTCCATCTACAATTACAGGAGTCGCGAGATTTCCTGCAACTCCCGTAAGTATATTGTAAATTGTCTGAAAAGAAGAAGAAATTATATCAATTTTAGGTGTCGATTTCTTAAGTTGTGTCGCAATTCGAGCTAACTCATTTAAAACTTCTTCTTTTTCTTCAGAAAATGTCTCTGATATTTCTGTAATTTGAGCAACTAAATCCTCTATTTCTCTTTTGACAGTTTCATTTATTGTCACAGAATTGTTTTGACCGCCAACAATATTTGACTCATTTGCATTTATTGTTGCGTTTTCTCCAGTTGCAACAACTCCCGCATATATTGTATTATTTATCGCTTTTTCAATTTTTTTCTTATTTTCCATAGCTGTAAATTCAATATCTAAATTTAATTCGTCGTTTATTTCTAATAAGAACTGTAATAATGAGTATTTTACCTGACCGACAATGTTTTTCAAGTCAAATTTCTGAATATGCTGTGAGATTTGATTAAGGTAACAATTCGTTTCCAATCCTTTTTGTAAATATGGAATACAGAAATCAGGCAATGTTACATAAATTTCTTGTTCAGCATTGTTCGCAATTTCCTCGATTTTACTTATTGAGTCTTTACATTTAAAAGTTCTAAGTATGTCAAGTAAATCGTCATCATTTATATGAGAAGTTGGAAGAATAAAGTTTGAAATACGGTAACTTCCTTGAAATCCTCTATGTTGTTCCATGTCTCCATAGACCACACCTGGTATTATTCTATACTCAGGAAGTGTTCTTTTGTCGGGATAACCATGAAGTTCATATTCTACCCAGTTTTTCAGATTTTCATTCTTTAAAATATGAACGATTACTTGTAACTTCAAGAATATTGTCGAAATATTTTTGTTGTCATTAACAAGGTCTTCTATAATTCCTTCTATCGTTTTTTTTAAATCCATATTGTGTTTTCTTCTTTTTTATTCGCTTGCCCATAACATCTATATAACCACCTTAAAATGGCACAATGCCTCCCAATAGGGATGGCTTATTATGGTTTAATAGTTCTTTTTTATTTTCAATAATAACTGCAAATGTAAACATATATTTTTATAAATTGTCGAAAACATCCAATATGTTTTAAGCAATCTATTATTTGTCAAGTAGGTAATGGAACATTTCGTGTGTAGCACGACAGAAAAAAGTTACGGAAGTCAAAAATTTCGAGAATTTTCTTTCCGTAACGTTACGGAAACGAATTTTCATCGATTTTTTTGGTTCTGTAACGTTACGGAGACCAATTTTTCACGAAAATTGCGTTCCGTAACGTTACGGAAATGAATTTACATCGTTTTTTATGGTTCTGTAAGGTTACGGAGACCAATTTTTCACGAAAATTGCATTCCGTAACGTTACGGAGACAAATTTTCGTCGGATTTCGGGTTCTGTAACTATTTTGTGGGCTAATAATAAAAAAAGCCCCGAAGGAAAATCTTCGGGGCTTTGAGAAAAACAGTATTGAAGTTATTATTGCACTTCAATTGCAGTTCCATTTGCAGGTGCATTTGCAGGTGCATTTGTTGTTGCAGATTCTGGTGCAGGTTTCGCAGTTTTTTTGCGAACCAAGGATACATTTACTTCGTTGAAACGTTGTTCCACATTCATATAAAGTGTGTTCCATGCCTCGGTACCGGCTGCGTTTGCCAGCCACTTCAATTCATCTACATACATTTTAATAGCAACCTCCATTTCCCTGCGCAGATTGCTTGGGGCTATTCTTGCTGCAGAATCATTTCCACTACCCATGTACAAATCTTCGTATGACAATTGCAATTCATCAAACTGTGCCAATTTGTCAGTTAGCGAGGTTTTAATCAATGCAGCTGTATACTCAGGACGCTTCAGTGCCTCAATGATACGAATATACCGTAAGGATTGATCGGCAATTTTAAAACTACCATAACTCTTTCCAAACTTATTCAAAACTCCGAAGAGTAACGTACCCGCAGCTTTCATATCAAGGTCAGGCGATTTGAGTAAGCCTTCCAGATAATCAAAGATGTCACCAAACAAAGTTTTACGCTCATTAAACAGTGCCTTGATGGCTTCAGAAACTTCTTTGCTTGCCGGTTCTACAGCAATCTGATATCGGCTGTTAACCTCCTCCAGAATCAAAAATTGTTTACTTATCCGCGCTTCTTGTATGGCGGATTTAATTACAGTCTCAATTATACGCAATGCCAACATGGCAAGCGATTGTGTGCCAACCCGGTTGGCTTTTGTTTTAAAATTTTGCATTATATTATTTTTATTTATTTATAAATTGAAAAATGATAATACCTGTTTGGTATTATAGAATATAGATAGCTAAGACAATCATTTTAGATTACCTTAAAAAACTACCTGAATAAAATCAGGCTTTCAATTATAAATTGGGGACTCGACTGAGGGATGTGCCGAAAAAGGCACTAAAAATGGTGGATGATTGGCTTGAACATAAGCCGAATAAAAGCGAAATCTGTGAGAAAAGCGAATCAGTCAGACAAAGTAATACGTTGACCGAGTGGGACAGGAGTATTTTAAGTTGTTCAATCAGTGCCTTGAGCCAGCCTGTAATAATATTTTTAAAATAAAGAGCTCTTTCTTGCGGTTGCCAATATGAAACTAATTCTTCTTCCGTATAATAAATCTCTCTGGAAGCAATAGCTGACAAATATTCACAATCATTCGAGTCCAACCAGATTTCATCCTGATCAGTAACCTGACTGTTTTTAATGTCCCATTTTATTCTTTCCAGAAGACCTTTCATATCTCTAAGCTGTCAATAAGTTGCGTTTAATATTCACTTAAACACACTACAAGAATAATGCCAAGAAATTCACAAGATGAATGTATGGTAAAAATACTCAGCAAAATGTAATTTTGGCAGGTTTTTGTGTTTATTTGTTGCGGTTTTTAAAATATTTGTTTCGTTCGGATCACACACTGCAATTGAAAAGGAGATTTCTCTCCGCCGCTGCGAATCGGAATGATACTGCATGTGAATAGGAGATTCCTCGCTGTCGCTTCGGAATGACATACTGCAAATTAATAGTAGATTCCTCGCTACGCTTCGGAATGACAGCTTTGATTGATCGTGAATGTGGGAGAAAACGGGCGGCGTAGCCGCCCGTTTTCTCCCACCCCTATTACCACAAGCCGCTGTCATTCCGAACGAGGAAAACGAAACGAAGTGCAGTTTTTTGCAGTGAGGAATCTCAGTGAAAAATCGTATGGATGTTTTTATATTATGCTACTTGCAAATAAGCCATAATTGTAATGAAATTTCCAGTTATTCCTGATTCTTTTTTATTGTTGTAACAACCCCATTGATGAATAACTCTTTCCATTCAGGATTGAAGTCGTTAATCAACTTATTCTTTTTTTCTCTGGAATATCCTTTAATTTGTTTTTCTCTTGCTATAGCTAGATCAATGTAATCATACTTTTCAAAATACACCAGTTTTTTAATATTGTATTTCTTGGTAAAACCTTCATTTTTCCCTGATTTATGTTCTCCAACTCTTCGAACAATGTCATTTGTGACACCGGTATAAATTACGGCGTTATTATTTGTAGATAGAATGTAAACGTAGTATAAATTTATTTTCATGCTGTTGATATCAAATGATTTATTTGCAAATATAGTGATATTGTTTAGGTTCTGAATAAATATTGTTGTTGTCAGCGAATGGATTCTTAGATTCTTCGCTTTGCAATACCAAATAAGCGCAGTAGATTCCTCGCTTCGCTCGGAATGACAGTGCTGAATCAGATTCCTCGCTTCGCTCGGAATGACAGTGCTGATTAAAATAGTGGGGCGGATAATACGGGCGGCGAAGCCGCCCGTATTATCCGCCCTTAACCCACAAACGAGCCTGTCATTCCGAACGAGAAAAACGAAACGAAGTGCAGTTTTTTGCAGTGAGGAATCTCTTTAAGAAGCCACTAACACTTATAAATGGAATTGTCATTTCAAATAATGGAAACGAAACGAAGTGGAGTTTTTTGCAGTGAGGAATCTCTTTAAGAAGCCACTAACACTTATAAATGGAATTGTCATTTCAAATAATGGAAACGAAACGAAGTGTAGTTTTTTGCAGTGAGGAATCTCTTAGAGTAGCCACTAGCACTTATAAATGGAACTGTCTTTTCAAATAATGAAAACGAAACGAAGTGCAGTTTTTTGATGTGAGGAATCTAGAAGAATAAAATACATCTGTTTTTCTTACAATTACAAACAATTCGATGTGTCATTCCGAACGAGTAAAACGAAACGAAGTGAAGTTTTTTAAAGTGAGGTTTCTCAAAATAATTTGCATGTCATTCCAAACGAGAAAATGAAACGAAGTTTTCTGATGTGAGGAGTCTACTTTGTTTTATAATCCACTTGCCAACACATCAGCCAAATGAATGCCTTTGATGGGGAGTTTTTGTTTGGAGCAATAACCATTGATATTCATCAGGCACGAAGCTTCTGTACTGATAATAAATTCTGCTCCGGTAGCTAGAGCGTTTATTGTTTTTTTGTCGGCCATGGCAGTAGAAATGGCTGCATTTTTTACGGCAAAAGTTCCACCAAAACCACAACAAGTTTCACTTTCTTCCATTTCAATCAGTTCAAGACCTGCAACCTGAGCCAATAATTTACGCGGTTCATCTTTTATACCATATTCGCGCAAAGCAGAACAAGAATCGTGAAACGTAACTTTATGCGGAAAGCTTGCTCCGAGATTTTCCACTTTCAATACATTTACCAGAAAATCGGAAAGTTCGTAAACCTTATTTTTAAGCAGGGAATGTTTTTCTAATAATTCGGGGTTCTTAGCAAGTATTTTATGATAATGATGAATAACGAAACTCGAACACGAACCCGAAGGCGAAACGATAGGCATATCTGCATTAAAATCGGTCAGGAATTTCGATGCCAGTGCTGAAGCTTCATCCCAATAACCACTATTGAAAGCAGGTTGTCCGCAGCAGGTCTGATTGGCGTTGTAGTGAACCGTGCAGCCAGCTTTTTCAAGAATCTTTATAGTATTGAATCCGGTTTGTGGATAGAGTTGATCGATATAACAGGGAATAAATAATTGTACGTCCATTTTGGTTTGATTTCTGATTTGACTTAAAGTGGTCTGGCCACCATATAGCCGGTAATGTTCGGTAATTTTGCAAGATATTTATCAAAGGGATCCGGTGTAATTTCCACTTTTTGATTTGTGGAGGAAGCGTTTATCATGTATAAAACACCATCAAGCCTGAAAGCAATTCCGACGTGCGAAATTCCCAAACCCTGAACATTCGTAGTTAAACAAAGAATGTCTCCGTTTCTTATTTTGCTGGTCACCGGAGTATTTTTTGGGATGTAAAAGTTCATCATTTGACTGATATTCCGTTCGCTTATCCTGATTTCGCTCTTCACGTCCGGATTGCTCATGGCAGGATATAAATCCGAGTTACGACTCATAAAATCAAGATTCAAAGGTAGCACTTTTCCTCCGAATCCGGGAGTCAGATTGATAACTTTTGCCTTAGCCTGATTGTTAGAAATCCATTCTGTAAAGTAATTTAATCGGGAGCTGAAATCCTTGATTTCACCATTCCTATAACGGATAGCACGTAATTTGCTGCAATAGTTGTCGAAGCTCTGATCACGACTTTTGAGTGTATTGACCAATGCCATACAACTTTCAACAAGAGTTACGCAATCGAACTGACGCAGATTTACAACCAATCGTTCATTTTTACCACAAACTTCAAGCGTTTTAGCGGCATAAGGTGAATCCATTAAATATACAGCTGTCTGAACCATCAAATCACCGACCGGCGATTGTCTTTTTGAATTCATCGATTCCAAATATCGGTGAAATAGAAGGGTATCTAATTTTTGATATATAACATTTTTGTCCTGTGCAAATGCAGAATGTATTGACACAAAACAAATAAGTAGGATCAGATATTTTATGTTTTTCATAATTCAAAAGGAATAGTTTTTAATACAAACTCCATTTTGCCAAAGTTATTTCTCAACTGGCGTTTATTGAATTGAATTTTATTGTTTATTGAGATACCGACATTGTAAAGTCAGCATAAACCGGTAAATGATCGGAAAAACCATCCTGATACTTGAATCCAACATAGGTTCGAAACGGTTGTTTCCCTAGAAAAGCTTTGTCATCTTCGAGTAAAAAATCAGCTTCAAATATATGTGCATTATTTTGATTCGTGAAAAAAGGATTTTCGGAATTTAATAAATTTCCTGAAACAATAATCTGATCCAAGGCACCCCATTCTCCGTTATGTTTGTTTGAACCTTTGCCTTCGGTGTGTGTTTTATACATCAAGTTATATAACTCATCCTTCCGAATTGATTCACTCAATGGTTTGGCTTTCAAAGTCCCTAATATACTCTCATTTGTTGGGTAATCATTGAAATCGCCCATAATGACAATGTTTGCATGATTATTCGCATTAAAAATACTGTCGACTTTTGTCCTTACAACTGAAGCAACGAATATGCGTTTATCTTCCGATTCCATTTCACCACCCAAACGGGAAGGAAAATGGCAAACAAAAACAGATAACGTGTCTCCATTTGGAATAATTCCCGAAACAAATAATATATCTCGTGTTGTTTTATTCGGCTCATTCGGAAAATTTATTCGGATTGCTTCATCATGAATTGGTTTGAACCGACGTGGTTGATACAATAAAGCTACATCAATTCCCCTGGCATCCGGTGATTCATGATGCAAATAGCTGTATCGTAAATTTTTCAAACCCGAATAATGTGTCAAATCACGCAGGCATTTCTCACTTTCAATTTCGCATAGACCAACAAGTTCTGGTGCTTCCCAGCCACCAATTGCTGTTATCACTCTGGCTATATTTGCTTGTTTTTTCTGATATTTGGTGGTGTTCCAGCCACGCATTCCGCCTGGAAGATATTCGCTATCGTTGGTTAAAGAATCATCTACACAATCGAAGTAATTTTCCACATTATAACACATGATTTTGAAGTTTTGCTTTTCATTTTTCTGAGCTGAAAGCAAAAAAGGAAATAAAATGCTTAATATGAAAAGAGATAGCTTTTTCACCTGAAAATTATTTTGTTGGTTGCCATTGGTAAGCACCTAAATCCGGTTTGTTGCCAACCATGCGATTGTTGCCATCCAGATCCAATGGAAATTGTGCTGCAACGGCAGGATCAGCAATGCCACGAGTTGGAGAAATTGAATCGGGTCTGAAATTAAAATAAGTTCCCTTTTCTATATTATAATTTATGCTTTTGAAAACCGTATCTTTTGGCTGTGCCCAACGGATATTTGTAAACTGAGGTAAGGACAGCGAATCAGTTTTTTTGATATAACAATGATCGAAAGTGCCTTTGTATTGACTAATAAATCGTGTTGCCAGACTGAATTCATTGGCAGATCCTCCGCTGATAATACAGTTTTTAAAAACAGATTCCATGGGTGCAATTCGGTTCAAAGCCATAATCAGCACTGCCGGATTTTTATCCCGCGGAACTGGCTGTGCACTACTATTGTTGAAATAATTGGCAATGGTACTTTGAATAAAACTGTGTTTTCCACCGTTCAGATAAACGCTGTAACTGCTCGAATTTGATATTTCCGAATTGTTCACTTGTACATTTCCATTTTGAACAACTAAGTTATACAAGAGGAAGTTGTGAATCTTGCAATCCGAAATCTCCAGATTAGGTAAGACATTGCGGTCAGTATTCGAAAAATAAACACCGACATAACCACTGTTCATATTTACGTGTCGCATTACGTGATTTCCCTTATTATAAAGCAAATATATGCCTCCCCACTGACCAGCCACATTGTTATAAGGAAATGGAGTGGCAAATTTAATTTTATCCAAACGGTCGCCACGCATCACAATCGGATTTTCTGCGGTTCCAATTGCTCTCAGATTTCCGTAAACAATCAGGTTTGCATTATTATGAAAATACAATTTACATCCTGGTTGTAAAATCAACGTTTTTGCAGTATCTATGGCTAAATAACCTGTTATCAGATATGGTTTTTTGTTGTTCAGAACGGTATTTTGTGTATATAATTTATTTTTTAATGGACTCATGTTCTGGCCATAAGCCTGTAACTTTATGTTCTGACTTACACCGTTTGTGCTGAAAATCAACGAATCCTCGATGAAGACCGGCGAATTTGAATTGTTAGGATCTACATTGAGTTGAACAAAAACATACATGCTGTCTTTGCCACGAATTTCAATATTCTTAAACTGATTATTTTCGTTTAAACTTCCGTCCACATTAATTTTAAAATAAGAACTTTTACCTCCGGCAACATGAATATCGCTAATGTTCAACGCCAGATTATTCCGGTTGTAAATTAAAATTTTGGACGTGGCACTGCCAATGGTTGTAAATACTGTGTCGAAAGCCAATGTGTCAGTCGAAAATGCAAGCTTGTCTTTCGGATTTGAAGATAAAATATCGTTATTACAAGCTGTAAATCCGATCGTACAGATTATCAGAAGAATCGAAAGAAGAGCGGTTAAAGTTATTTTGGATGTAGAAGTCATATTGAATTGAAAACAGTTTCAATGTTAACGCAGAAAGTCGTGTTTTATTTTTCGCAAATTTACATCAAAAGATGACTATATCATAATAATCACTTATATTTGTGCTAATAATCAATAAAAATATTTTATATGGCAAGTCGCAGAAAACTAAAACAAACTATTCAGTTTGTTTCTTCAGAATTGATAACCGATATTTTTTTTCGGAGTTTAATGTCTAAAAAGATGGATGATGAGAAAATAAACGGTCTGGTTTTGAAAATATCAACCCTCAGCAAGGAATTTATTTTGCGAGCCAACAAGCCCGATGGAAAAGAGAATCCGAAACTGGTAAGGGCTTATTTCCGAAAACTTTTTGCAGATTGGCAAACTGCAATGGAACTCATTATCAAAGAAATCGAATCTTTGTAGTGATAGATAACTTTTCCAAAGTTCTTAAACTTTGGAAAAGTTTAATTCTTTTCTTCGTTTTTTTTTATTCAAAGTTGAAAGTCAGCGTCAGCATGCGCGAAGTCAGTTTGGAAATTGCTCGTGAGTAGAATTGGTTTGCTTCAGAAATTGTCCCAGCATCTCTTTCTGAAGCTGGTGTCAGCATATTGTTAAACCCAAGTGCAAATTTAAGTTCGGGTGAAAG
>JBBRTR010000070.1:0-15144 GCA_038244215.1 Bacteroidales bacterium | reverse complement strand
TTTATCACCTTCTTTTCCACGATAAGATTCATTGTTTCTAGCCGGACCCGGTGTGGTATATCTTTCTTGTTGTTGTCCATGATTTGGAGCTTCATGTCTTTCTTGTGATTGAGAATTAGGTCTTCTTTCCATCTGTGAATGATTTTCGTGATGCTCTTTTTCTTTGTAATTACCATGATGTTTATTCCAATCGCGGTTGCTATATTGTACTCCTCCACGATACCCTCTGTAATATTTCACTCTGTGATCTTTGAAATGAGTATATGGAGTATATCCGTGATAGTCATTCATAACCACTTTATAACCTCTGTACAAATCGTAATTTCTGTAACGAGTTGGCAAATACGAGCTGCGTACCCATCTATTTCCTGAAATGTAAATAAACTTGGACGTTTGTACATCGTAATATGATTCTACATCAGGAATATAGTAATATCGAACATTTGTATATCCGCTTGGTCCCCATGCTGGTGGCGGCCCAATATTCACGTTAACAGTGACTTGACCTGCCATAGAACTAGCAAAAGCCAACATCAGCGCTACTGCAAGTAATTTGAAAGTTTTCATTGAATTTTGTTTTAACTGTGAATGTATTTTCGCAGCATACAAAGGTGAGCACTTTTTATTCTAAATGAGTTACACAACTTCTGAAAAGAATTACATTAATCACACATTATCCTAAATGAAAATCTAGCTAGCTTTTGAAGATCTTCGCTTAAAATTACCTTCAGTAATACCAAAATTACACTTTTGCATTTGGTGCATCAGCGATTCCTATTTTTGGTAGTTTATCCGGCAAATCAAGTCGGGCTACACCAATGCGGTCATCAGCCATTCCGTAGTAGATATCGAAACGATCCGGCTGACCCAGATCATTCCGTTGATCAATCCCGGTAGGGAATACAACATTTTCGATGGTACCGCTACGTTCCGCTGGCAGTGTTGGTGTCAAAACAGGATGAACAGAACGATAGTGAATATGTTGCGGATGTTCTTTCGAGAGAATCATTATTCCGGCAGAATAACTCAATTGACGCCCATCTTTACTGGCATGTTCCGTACAACTAACACCGTGGTAAACAATCAGCCAACCATGGCGGGTAAGAATTGGAGGAGTTCCTCCGCCGATTTTAAGTCGTTCCCAATCCGAAACCGGTGTTGCAAGTCTGTGATGAGAATTAAACAAACCAATTTGATCCGGTTTAGGATTATCCAAAGACATCGGACTATAAGATATCCAAATGCTTTCATGTTCTATATCCACAATCCTATTTTTGGATTGGAAGATCGTTTCTTCGGGTCGAGTACCCTGAAAAAGAGGACGATGCAAAATAGCCATCTGCAATTTCCCTTGGTGATTGGGAATGGCAACCGGAAAAAGAATAGCATCTTTGTTGTCCACATTTACGAAATCAATTCCATTAAATGGTTCGAAGGTAACAAGGCCAAGTCGTTTCCAGTGAAATAAATCAACCGATTCAGCCATGGCAATCCGCGGTCCTCTCGGTGAAAGTGCAGTATAAGTCATTAAATACCGTTTAAGTGGTTCAAAAAATGTGACACGTGCATCTTCACATCCTCCGCTGCCGTCAGACCTAAGTTCATATTCGGCTTTTGGTTCGAGTGCAATTCCCAACCTTTCTACTCCAACAGGATCTCCGGCTTCATTAAACTTGACTCGTGCGATACCGATACGGGAATAATTGCCTTTTGCCACATATCTTGGAAAAAGATACAGCTTTCCATCGGGACCACGAACAGCTGCCGGGTTCAAGACTCCTTCAACTTCCATCGAATTACCCGGTTCGGGTTTCATTATCTGACATAATCGCTTTAATTTTATTCTACTCATTTTTTTACCTCCTCAAAAACTTTTGCATCATAAATTCCTTCTAAACAAGCGATAATCGCTTCAATCACTCGTTTTGATTCATTCGGATCCCTTACCTGTATAGATAAAACTCCTGCTTCTTTAGCCGGATAATCGTTTCCTCCGGGGAATACGGCATCTCCGATAAAAATCATTTCAGCGATTGTAAGGCTGAGGTTTTCACAAAGCTTTTTAATCCCATACCCTTTGTCGATTCCGGGTTTGGTAATATCCACCGAAGTGGTGCCTCCCAAACGTACAGAAAATTCTGGAATTAGCTTTTCGAGGAGGGATTTCATTTGCTTTCGTTTCGTAAAATCGGGGTCCCACTTTTTCTTTTCTTCGATAGGTGCACGCTGACCCAATGCTGAAAAAGTAATTTGGCTTCCACGATCTTCAATGACCTCACCCCAAACTTTTTCGACCTTGAAGTTTTCCTTCAAGATTACACTGTTCAGAGAATCAATGATTTTCTTTTTTTCATCGCTTGTAAAATCTTCTGAATATAATTTTTTCCAAACTCCATCAAATTTGTAGAACTTCGTTCCACAAGTAGGAAGAATTGATAGATTTTTCAGGCTTTCGTCGTGGGGGAGATTTGAAAGCAGTTGCTTTTCAAATTGTAGCCAATCACCACCTGAAATAACTGCTACTTTGACAATACCGAGAAGGTTATGTAGTAAGGTAGCCATTTCCGGGTCAAGCGATGATTTACTTTCGGCAAGTGTACCGTCCAAATCAAAAACGATTAACTTTTTCATATGTTTAATTTGTTAAATATCGTATAACTCTTTGTTGTTACAGTTCTTTCCGTCCGGTATTGCAATTTCAAGTAAATTCACAGCTTCATCAGGTTTAAATTCACAGATTCCAACTTCTGCCGGTAGGATAAATACATTCCCTTTCGAAATTTTGTAGAATGTTTCGTTATATTCTAGTTTTCCTGAACCTTCGATACATACCAATACGCGTGGTTGATCTTTTACTCCAACTGTAAAGAGAGATTTTCCTTGTAATCGCCACAAGTCAAAATGCTCACAGGAAAAGAGCTTTTCTCGTACTACCGGTTCTATTTCTTCCAACTCAGGAAGAACAGGTGATAACTCACCCTGAGCAAAATTAATACAGGCAAGTGCTTGTTCAACCTGAAGTGGCCGTGGTTTACCTGTTTTTGCATCAATATGATCCCAATCGTATAGTCGAAAAGTAACATCGCTGTTTTGCTGAACTTCAAACAACACGGTATCACCACCAAACGAATGAACAGTCCCTGCAGGTATGAAAATACCATCGCCTTCCTTAGGAGTAAAACTTGCCAAATGATCAGCAACTTTACCGTTCTTCACTGCCAATTTTAAATTTTCTGAATTTGTTCCGGGTTTCAGTCCGGCATAAATACGACTGCTTTTACCGGTTTTCAGCACCACCCAAGCTTCGGTTTTGCCAGTTTCACCTGCAGGCAGCAGATCTTTATGTTCATCGGAGGGATGCACCTGGACTGATAACAGTTCTTTTGCATCCAGAAATTTCAATAAGAGTGGAAAACGCTTAAATCGATTTGCCTGATTTCCCATCAACTCATCTGGATATTGTTTCATTAATCCTCCTAATGTAAGATTTTTGAGGCTTCCATTGGCTACTTTGCTTTGTTGATCATCGCGGTCACTAAGCAACCACGCTTCACCAAAAGGACCATCATCGGGCAAAGGCAACGAAAGTACTTCTGTCAAACGTCGTCCACCCCAAAGGCGATATTGATAAACCGGTTCGAATTGTAGCGGATATAAGTGTATTTGATCCATAAAATCTCTCGTTTTGATATTGTTTATTTCTTTTCCATTGATTCATTGTATTCACCACGACGTGCATCCTTGTTGCATTTTGCCCTGTGAATCAGTGCTTCTTGTGCTTTTAATACGTTTGCCTCCTTACCGAGCCATAACTCCAAAGCCGGTTGCTGAATAGCACGTGCATACGAAAATGCCAAAGCCCACGGCATTCGGTTTTTGAACCTGACATTCATCGCATTTAAACGAGCCGAAGCCAATTCTCCCGATTGACCACCTGATAAAAACGCGATTCCCGGAACAGCTGCAGGGACTGTTCTTAAAAGACAATTCACAGTGGTATCTGCCACTTCATCCACAGTTTGCTGTGTTGAACAGGTTAATCCGGGAAGTACCATGTTTGGTTTCAGAATCATTCCTTCTAATAGTACTCCTTGAGAATAAAGCTGATTGAACACTGCATGAAGTACTTTTTCTGTCACATCAAAGCACTTTTGTAACGAATGATTACCATTCATAAGCACCTCAGGTTCAACCATTGGAACTAATCCAGCCTCCTGACATAATGCGGCATATCGTGCCAAAGCATGAGCGTTTGCATCTATACATCCCTGACTTGGAATTCCATCACCGATAGTAATGACTGCCCGCCATTTAGCAAAACGAAGTCCCATTTTTGCATATTGATTTAGACGATCACGTAATCCATCCAGTCCTTCAGTGACTTTTTCTCCTGGATGTCCGGCTAACTCTTTTGCTCCACCATCTACCTTAATTCCGGGAATAATCCCTGCATCGGTGACAGCTTTTATAAAAGGAGTACCATTTGTAAGATGTTGGTGGATAGTTTCATCATAAAGAATAGCTCCACTAATACTCTCGCTTAGACCGGGAGTCGTTATAATCATCTCTCGATATGCACGTCGCATATTCTCATCTTGCGGTATTCCCAATGCTGCAAACCGTTTGTTGCAAGTCGGGTTGCTTTCATCCATTGCCAACAGGCCTTTATCTCCTGCAACTAATGCTTTTGCTGTATTTACAAGTTCTTGTGTATTCATATTCAATAGTTTTAGTTATTATTGCTTTTAAGGTGTTCTGTTGTTATTCGATGGCTGTTCCACTTGTTTTTGAGGTGCAAATGCAAAGTCAACGCTCCGGATATAATACATAATTCCAAACAGCATCAAAATCAGAAAAACCCAAAATAACCAACTATGATGCACTCGTTTCCAACGAGGTGTATGTTCATGTTCAGCCTGAATATGATCTTGTAGATCTTGATTACTGCTATTTTGTTTGTTATCTTTCATTTTTTCTATTTTTATTTTTAGGTGAATTCATATTGTTTTGCTCGTATAAACTGTTTTTATTGTTGAACCTTTTATGTATCATGAGTTTACTTATTTACTTTAATATTTTTATCTGCTTTAGATTCCTCATTTGCAATTTCGGCAATCTTTCTAGCGATATTTTCAGGTGCAAGAACAAAATCGATACACCCGCTTGCAATCGCACTTTCAGGCATATCCGGCTGTTTGGCTGTTTCAGGCTTCTGTGCAATGGTAATGCCACCAACTTCACGTATGCCGCAAAGCGCCGCTGCACCATCACCATCATAACCGGAAACAATAACGGCGATCAGTTTGCCGTCCCAGTTTTCTGTCAATGATTTCATAAAAACAGTAATTACATCGGGCCATCCCCAGGGTTTTGAAATCGGCTTTAAACGAAACTCCCCATTCAGAACATGCAAATCTCTTTTTTCCGGAATGATAAAAACACAATTGGGTTTTATGTCTAATTTTTCAGTGATCAATTCAACCGGCATGTCCGTATATTTTGGTAGAATTTCATGGAGCATGGTGGCCACAGTTCTCAAATGATTAACGATGACAATAGCAACTCCCAAATCAACCGGAAGATTTTTAAGTAATCTGGCATAGGCATCAAGACCTCCAGCTGAACCTCCCACGCAAACTACAGGAAAGTCATTTGTACTATTTTTAGACTTCATATCTTCTATTGTATTCATTTTTTATTATTCCATTTCCAGTTAAGGATTTCAGGCATGTCTTCACCATTTTTGTCAATGTACTTTTTGTGTTCGATGAGCTTCTGCTGCACCAGCTTTTTCAGTTTGGCACCGCTTGCACCCAATTTAGGAACACGGTCAATAACATCCTGCACCAGATGAAACCTGTCCAGATCATTTAAAACCGTCATGTCAAAATAAGTTGTAATGGTACCTTCTTCTTTATAACCACGCACATGCATGTTTACGTGATTGGTACGACGATATGTTAAGCGATGAATTAACCATGGATAACCGTGGAATGCAAAAACAATTGGTTTGTCTTTCGTGAACAACGCATCGAAGTCTTGCTCGCTCAACCCGTGAGGGTGTTCCGTAGCGGGTTCCAGTTTCATTAAATCCACCACATTGACCACTCTAATTTTTAATTCAGGCAAGTGCTCACGAAGAATGGAAACGGCTGCCAGGGTTTCGAGCGTCGGTACATCGCCACAACAAGCCATCACAACATCCGGTTCTTTTCCATTATCCGAGCTTGCCCATTGCCAAACACCAATTCCTTTCGTGCAATGTTCAATAGCTTCGTTCATGGTCAGCCATTGAGGCGCCTGATATTTGCCGGCAATCACTACGTTGACGTAATGGCGGCTTCTCAAACAATGATCCCAAACCGACAACAAGCAGTTAGCATCGGGCGGAAGATACACGCGAACAATTGAAGCTTTTTTATTAACGACATGATCGATGAAGCCGGGATCTTGATGGGTAAAGCCATTATGAGCCTGCTGCCAAACGTGGGAAGCAAGTAGGTAATTGAGCGATGCTATTTTTTTTCGCCAGGGCAATTCGCCAGTCACTTTTAACCATTTGGCATGCTGGTTGAACATTGAATCAACGATGTGAATAAAAGCTTCGTAGCAGTTAAACAGCCCGTGTCTTCCGGTAAGTAAATATCCTTCGAGCCAGCCTTCGCATTGGTGTTCGCTCAGCATTTCCATTACCCGGCCATCGGTAGCTAGAAACTCATCGTTTTCTTCAGTACGGGCTTCCCATTGTCGGTTGGTAGTTTCAAAAACACAATTCAACCGGTTAGATAGCGTTTCATCAGGACCAAAGATGCGGAAATTACGTTGTTCCTTATTGAGATTATCCACATCCCTCAGGAACTCTCCAAGCATATGTGTGTCGGAGGCCTCAACGGATCCCGGCGACGGTACATCAACTGCATATTTTCGAAAATCCGGCATAATCAAATCATGCAACACTAAACCACCGTTGGTATTTGGATTAGCGCCCATTCTTCTCTCGCCTTTTGGTGCCAGTTCAGCTAATTCTGGTAAAAGGCGACCATTTTTGTCGAAGAGTTCTTCAGCTTTATAGCTTTTCATCCAGTTTTCAAGGAGTTTCAGATGTTCAGGATGATCTGCATCTACTGATAGTGGAATCTGGTGGGCACGAAAAGTTCCTTCAATTTGTAATCCATCGACGACTTTTGGCCCTGTCCATCCTTTGGGTGACTTCAATACGATCATTGGCCAGCGTGGGCGGGTAGTGTCGTTGTTGTTTCTCGCGGTCTTCTGTATGCGTTTAAATTCTTCGATTGTTTTTTACATCACAGAAGCCATAAGTTGATGCATTTTCATCGGATCATCACCTTCCACATAATAAGGTATCCAGCCACATCCACGCAGAAACTGATCCAGTTCTTCAGGCTCAATGCGTGCCAATATTGTTGGGTTAGCTATTTTGTAACCATTCAGGTGCAGGATGGGTAATACAGCACCATCAGTAATCGGATTGAGAAATTTATTGGAATGCCAGGCAGTTGCCAGTGGGCCGGTTTCGGCTTCGCCATCGCCAACAACGCAAGCAACAACCAAATCAGGATTATCGAAAACTGCTCCGAAAGCATGGCTGAGCGAATATCCTAACTCGCCGCCCTCATGGATAGAACCTGGAGTAGTGGGAGCAACATGACTGGAAATTCCACCAGGAAACGAAAATTGCTTGAACAACTTTTTCAATCCGGCTTTATCCTGAGTAATGTCAGGATAAACTTCACTCCATGTACCTTCGAGATAAACGTTACCAACTATTGCAGGGCCACCATGACCCGGACCGGCAACGTAAAACATATTCAGGTCGTATTTCTTAATGACCCGATTCAAATGCACGTAAATAAAGTTCTGACCGGGTGTTGTACCCCAATGACCGAGTAGCATCGACTTGACGTGTGATAACTTTAGCGGCTCTTGAAGCAAAGGATTATCGCAAAGATAGAGCTGTCCCACTGACAGATAATTGGCAGCACGCCAATAGGCATTCATTTTCAGTAAAAGTTCATCAGATAATGGATTACTTTTTACTTCCGATATTTCGTTTGTTTTCATCTCGATATTTTTTAATGTGTATATTGCAATTAAATTATTGAATAGTAAGGTGTTCTATTTGCAAAAACATGAAAATATTGTTCAATTTTTATTTTTTATTGTTGTTTAAAATATGGTTGACCATTTTAACCATTGTCCAATCTTCATCTGTATTTATAACACGGACAGTTACTGTACTGCTGTTTGTAGAAATTATCGGTTTATTTGCCATGTTATGTTTATGATTTATTTCTATTCCAAGAAATCCCAACCCGTTGCAAATGCGGGATCGTACTTCTGGACTGTTTTCTCCAATACCACCCGAAAAAACCAAGGTGTCCAAACCGCCAAGGACAGCTGCATAAGCTCCAATCCATTTCTTTGATTGGTAGCAAAATAACGTTACTGCTTCCAATGCTCGAACATCTGTTTTTTCCAACGCAATTAAATCTTGCATATCCGAGGTGGTTTCAGAAACTCCAAGTAAACCGGATTCATGATTAATGAGCGTGTTAAATTGCTTAAATGTCAGATTTTCAGATTTCATCAGGTACCAGGCAACGCCGGGATCTAAATCACCGGGACGACTGCCCATTACTAATCCTCCGGCCGGAGTAAATCCCATAGTTGTGTCCACGCTCTTTCCTTTATATACTGCGGCCATGCTCGCACCACTCCCGAGGTGAGTAAGAATTATTCGTCCATTAGCTGTTTTTGAATCAGCAACACGGGCAAGTTCCTCCATCAAATAAGCATAGGATAAACCGTGAAAACCGTATCGCCGGATTCCTTTTGAGTCGAAACGGCGGGGAATAGGAAGTAATTTAGCCACACGTGGCATGCTGCTATGAAAAGAAGTATCAAAACAGGCAATCTGAGTCAGTTTAGGATATCGTTGTCGGATAGATTCTATCAATTTAATCTCATCAGGCAGATGATCAGGATCGTAAGAAATGATGCTGTGAAGTTCGTCCAATAATTTCGGAGTAATCAGTTCTGGTTCGGTATGTTCCATGCCATGAACTACACGATGTCCCACGGCTATAACTGAAGAAAATTCGTTCTGTTTTTCGAGCCAATCCATCAGAAAGTTTGCTGCGGAATGTTGATCAGAAGCTTCAATTTTAAGCGTATCCTGATAATCTCCTTTCTCATTTTGAAAAGTCAATGTTGAATCTTTCAATCCTATGCGGTCAATTTTTCCATAAAGCAGACGAATTGGGATTTTAGCTGTCGTATAAAATGCGAATTTTATGGAAGACGAGCCACTATTCAGGATTAATATTGAAACGAGATTTTTTTTCATACACTGGTTTTCTTCCTTTTAATCAATTTTTAAACCCATTAAGGCTAATTGTATTGATGTTGAAATATAATCTTTATGCAGGATACATCGGATGCCCAAATCTTCGGCAACATCAATAAACATCTGTCTATCTTCTATATATACCACATTTTCTACCGATACCTGAGCAATGTCGAGTGCCATATTAAAAATATTTATATCTGGTTTCCGGTAATGAACAAAGCAAGAGGATATAAAAAGGTCGATAAACTGATCCAAATGAAACTTCTTTATCCTGTGTTCATTCAATTCCCGGGATTCGTTGCTGACTGCGGCAATTTTGAGCTTGTTTTGTTTCTTCAGCTGTTTTATAAAATCAATCATCTCAGTGAAAGGAGTGCTTTGATCGAACATAAAACTCTGAAATTGAGCAGGCGTAAAAGAGCGTTTCTCATAAAAAATTACCCGCTTGAGATATTCATCCAGCGTGAGCTTTCCTTCTTCGAATGTGACACAAGTGAGATGATGCCGCTCTTCCATTTCAGTATAATCTATCTTAAAAAAATCAGCAGCTGCCCTTCGTGACTCATGTCCCCATCCGTTGGAAAGGAGTACGCCACCAATATCTACAAACAAGCTTGTAATTGGAGTTATATTGTCCATAATCAATGTGTTTTTTTATTTACTTTTGCCAATTCAGTTGGTAATGGCCAATGATGTCCAGGAAGGAGCAAGCTCTCAGCAGCTTTAGGCCCCCAGGTTCCGGAAGTATAATTTGGAAAATCGGTAGGTGGTTTACCAGACCACTCATCAAGAATTGGCATGATGATTTGCCAGGCTGCTTCCACCTGATCAGCACGCATAAAGAGCGTAGCATCGTTGTTCATCACATCCCAAAGCAGTGTTTCGTAAGCGTCAGGTAAAGCTATTGAAAAACTTTCCTTATAATTGAACCGCATATCAACCGGCTTTAATACTAACTTTGTTCCCGGTTGCTTTGCTTGAAAACGAAGTACAATTCCTTCGTCGGGCTGAATAGACATGATAAGGCAAGCTGAATGCCAATCAAGAGCTGTTTCCGGTGGAAATGACTGATGGGGAACAGCACGAAATTGGATAGTAACTTCCGATACTTGTCGTGGAAGGCGTTTTCCGGTTCGAAGATAAAAAGGTACATCCTGCCATCGCCAATTATCAACAAACAACTTCATAGCAACAAAAGTCTCAGTAACAGATTTTGGCGAAACGTCACTTTCCTCGCGATAACTACACACTTTTTTTCCTTCCTCAGTACCCTTTCCGTATTGTCCGCGAACGGCATATTCATTAACTTTATTTTTTGGAATTAATCGTATGGCATGAAGTACATCCACTTTTTTGTTACGAATTTCATCTGCATTAAATGAAACCATAGGTTCCATTGCCACAAGACATAGCAATTGCATCAGATGATTCTGCACCATATCACGCAATGCACCTGCGCCTTCATAATATCCGCCGCGGTGTTCGACACCTAAATCCTCGGCAACCGTAATGGTTACAAAATCTACGTATCGACGATTCCAAATGGGTTCAAAGAGCGGATTGGCAAAACGAAACGCAAGAATGTTCTGAACGGTTTCTTTTCCCAGATAATGATCAATCCTGTAAATCTGACATTCAGAGAAACTATCAGTAAGTATTTGATTGAGCTTTCGAGCAGATTTGATATCATAACCAATTGGTTTTTCAACTACTATTCGATTCAGATCCTTATCGTCCGAAAGTCCTGCTTCTTTAAGGTGCTTCGGGATTTCACCAAACATCACCGGAGGGGTAGCCATATAAAAAATAAGCTGCGCTTTGGCTTTCCATTCTTTTTCCAGATTTTGGCAACGTTCCTTTAAAGCGGAATAAATCTCCGGTTTTGTAAAATCTCCTTTCTGGTAATAAATATGTTTGGCGAATTGTTGCCACGCTTTGTCATTGACTTTTCCTTTTCGTGAAAATTTTTCGATACCATCCCGAAATCGCAAACGTAATTTCTCATCATTGAGATCATTACGATCCAGAGCTATAATTGAGAAATGTTTAGGCATTGTTACATCCTGAAATAAGTCAAAAAGAGAGGGTACAAGCTTTCTCCAGGTCAAATCTCCTGATCCTCCGAAAATAGCAAATACTGTTGGTTGAAGTTTTTGGTTTGTGTCCATAATTTTTATTTTTGCCATTCTGTGTGAAAAGTTCCTTTTGCATCGATACGTTCATAGGTATGCGCTCCAAAATAGTCGCGTTGCGCCTGAATAAGATTGGCAGGCAACCAAGAACTGCGAAACGCATCGAGATAACCGAGCGAAGCCATCAAACCGGGAATAGGAATGCCCATCGAACTGGCTGTACAAACCGTTTGACGGAGATATTCCTGATTTTCTTTAATTATTTGCGAAAGCTTGGAATCCAACAACAAATTTGGGAGATCATGTTTAGACTTATAGGCTGCCCGAATATCATCCAGTAAGGCGGCGCGAATGATACAGCCACCACGCCAAATTCTAGCCACTACTTCTAGATCGAGCTTATATTCGTATTTTTCTGACGCCACCGTTAATAATGCAAAACCTTGTGTATAGGTGGTGATCATTGACACATAAAAAGCTTTTCGTATTTGTGTGAGAAACTTTTGCCTATCACCCATGAAGTGCTGTTTAGGAAATTGAAATATCTTATCTACTTGTTCACGCTGTTTTTCAAAAACTGATAAATCGCGCATTGAAACTGCTATATCAATCGTCGGAATAGGTACTTGTAATTCCATTGCACTTTGTGAAGTCCACATTCCGGTACCTTTTTGTCGCGCAACATCAAGAATCTCATCGATCAACCGTTTGCCGGTCTTGTCATCATCCTTGCCAAAAATATTAGACGTAATTTCAATTAGATAACCATTCATTTCTCCCTGATTCCATTCCTTGTAAATTTGCTGAAGTTCATCATCGGAAAGACCGAGTACTTGTTTCATTAAAGCGTAAGTTTCGGAGATAAGCTGCATGATGCCATATTCGATGCCATTGTGCACCATCTTCACAAAATGACCGGCCGCGTGAGGTCCTAAATACGCGACACAAGGTTCGCCGTTCACTTTGGCGGAAGCAGCTTCAAAAATTGGTTTTACACGTTCGTAGGCTTCTTTTGCTCCACCCGGCATCATACTTGGACCTTTTCTTGCGCCTTCCTCACCACCGGAAACGCCCATTCCCATAAAATGGATTTCTTTTTCCTTTAATTGAGTGGTGCGCAAGTTGGTATCTTTAAAATATGAATTACCAGCATCAATGATAAGATCATCCTTTTGGATATGCTCTGTCAGTTCGGCTATAACTGCATCAACAGGAGCTCCTGCAGGAACAAGTAATATGATGGCACGTGGTTTTTGAAGGATAGAAATAAACTCCTTTAGGTTATCTGTACAATGAATATCGTTTTTTCCTGCTTCTTTCCGAAGTGCCTCAACTTTGCTTGGATCGTTGTCATAACCGGCTACCGAAAAACCATTATCTGCCATGTTTAATAAGAGATTGCGCCCCATAACACCAAGGCCGACCATTCCAATATTATATCCCTGTTTTGAATTTGTATTTTCCATAAGTTTGAAATTTATGTTGCCATAAATCATCAACAGTACGATTTAATGAACTGCGTATATCTAATGCAAGTCTGCAAGTAAATCAAAACCATCGACATTATATGGTAGATTGTTGTAACTCAAATTGTTTATTTTTGTTCGTTTATTCATTTTATAATTTTATATTATTCAAAAAGTTAGAAGTTACCTAATCATCGGTTTGACACTATTCATTCTGTTAAGAAGATTTGCTGCTGCCACCGAGGTGTTTTCAGCTATAGTTTCAGATTCGAGAGATTTTCTGAGGATTTTCAGTAAATCTTCAAATCCTTCTTCATTTTGGTATCGTAATACATGATGTGCAGCTTTTCGAAACAAAATTGATTTCGATCCATTCTTGATTAATGCCCGTAATAATTCAGACCAGGCGGCCTGCTTGAATTTCCCCAAAGCTTCAGCAGCAAGCCAAACAACATCAGGTTCATCATCTTCGAGCGCCTTGACCAGTGAAGGTATAGATTTGACATCATCAATTTCACCAAGCGCTTTGGCTGCGCACCAACGAGCATAAAAAACATGTGAGGTCTCTAAAACTTCACACAAGGAGAAGACAGCTGGTTTTCCAATTTCAACCAGCGATTTTCGTGCTTGTGTTCGAACTTTATCATCTTTGTTTTTCAACAATGAGACTAAATTCTCAATATCATTTCTGATTTGTGTTTGCATTTTCATTACTTCATTTTTTTTAATGTCGTAAATTCCATCGAGGAATGCTTTTCCTTTTGTAAGTTCGAAACTTAAGACTCTTTTTGTTTTTTAGTTGGAACGATGAAAAGTGGAATGACCGTTTTTCTTAAAACTTCTTCCGTTACGCTTCCCATAATTATATTTTCCAACCATTTACGGCTGTGAGAGCCCATTACGATAAGGTCAGCTCCAATTTCTTTAGCGGTATCCAGAATCATTTCGGCAGATTCACCTTCTTTTAATATAGTTTGAATGCTATCATCACCTAAATGCTTTTTAGATTTATCCAGAAAGTGTTGAGTCGATTTCATTAAATCAGGAATAATATCTACTCTCAATTCACGCATATAATCATAAGCTGAATAATACATCGGTTGATCTGATATTACATGTAGCAAAGTCACCTTCGCTTTCATTGTTTTGGCTAGCAAAAAGCCTTTTTCAGCAACCATTTGAGCTGTTTCATCATAATCCATTGCAATTAAAACATTCTTTATTTCTGTTGTTTTCATCTTTGTTTATTTTTAAAATTTCATAATTTTTATTGAAAAACAAATTTCTGATTATTATAACAAAAACAGTTGCATTTTTGTTAGAAAAAATTACATGTTTTACTGATTTGCTAAAACTGAACAAAAAAAAATCCCTGCAAATTTACGTTTACAAGGATATACTCTGTTTGCTGCCAGCTATTTGCTGTCGACTATATTTACATTTTTTCCATATACCAATTCAATTCTCTTTTTAATTTTTTCTGCTCAAAGATGGTGGTTATAATTTTCTGAAGACGCATAAAAGCAGTTTCACTTTTTACTACATAATCGAAAGCATCATGATGCATGCAGTTTATCGCCACATCAATTTTATCTTGCGAAGATAGCATAATAACCGGAGTTTCAGGATTGAACGCTTTAATTGCATCGAGTGTTTCAAGGCCGTTAATCGCATCACGGTCAATGCCGTCGAGATAATAATCCAATATGATTAAATCCGGTTTATGCAAAAGGTTTTCAATACAAAGTTCACCTCGGGCATAAGTTTCAATCTCAAAATCAACATGTTCCATAAACTCAATTTCAAGCATCTTTAAAAAGACAGCATCGTCATCGACCAGAAAGAGTTTTATTTTCGTTTTATTTTTCATAGTATTTTATTTTTTCGTTAATTCAACGCTAAAACATTTTGGGATTTTCTCGGTTTGTTCAGTAACCATTTCGTCCACATTTATAAATGAACACTTTAGGTTTTGTGGACTTTAATAGTGAATAAATTTTCGTTTTGCAAATATAATTAGTTTAAGAAATTAATATGTTACCTTAAATCCGCAATTGATATTATCATCATTAATTGCGTGTGTTTCTCTAGACTATTTTAACTTACGCACTTTTTATGGGCTATTTTTCACCCTAAATTATTTTTTATCGTAGTTTTTCACGACATTAATTTTATT
>JBBRTR010000069.1:0-15532 GCA_038244215.1 Bacteroidales bacterium | reverse complement strand
CAATCGGCAATCACATCGGTTGGCATATAGTAAGGCGTATGAATATAAACGTATTTGGTGGCCGACATAATCGCCGAAGCAATTCCCTGCATAATGGATTCCCAATCCGTATCAGGACCACTGCTAACTAATTGAATCAGATTATTTTCAAAAACTTCAGGTTTCGGGAAATATTCATTTCCGCCAATAAGTTTTCGGTCAACAAAATACCAGTCAATCATAAACAATAACTGCAGCCCATGCACTGCCGCCCCTTCCAACCTGACAAATGTATCGCGCCATTTTCCAAGCTTATTCCCATAAATATACCGGTCGGCAACATTTAAACCGCCAATAAAGCCGACTTTTCCATCAACCACCACCAACTTCCGGTGATTGCGATAATTGATTTTGCTGCTACGTGAAATTTTCCAACGGAAGGGCAAAAAAGCCTGAACATAAATACCGGCATCGAGCAACGATTTTATATATTTTTTAGATAAATTAAAACTACCCCAATAATCGTAAATCATGCGAATCCGAACACCTTCTTTCGCTTTATTAATCAGTAATTCGCGTAATTTGTTGGAAATTCTGTCGTCATCAAAAATGAAAAACTGAAGATGAATATGATCTTTGGCCTTTTTTATTTCTTCGAATAAAGCATTGAAAGTGCTGGTACCCGATGTAAATACTTCAATTTTATTGTTTGCGTAACCGGCTGATTCGCTATTTTTGTAAAGAAGTTTTACAAGATTAAGTTGATTTATCGTCATTGAATCGGTATCAAGCTTCGCAATGTCAATCGAGTCAACAGCCCGATCATTGACAGTATGAATACTTTTTTTTGAAATAATCTTTTTACGACGATAATCCTGACCAAGCAATAGATCCAACCATAATCCCAAAATAGGGATGAATAACAGCACCAATACCCACGAAATCGACTTTACAGGATTACGGTTTTCCAACAAAAGCACCGAAATAGTACTAATGGTTGTGTACACATAAAGCAAAATAATCAAAGTTGTGACGATGTGAGTCATAGCTGTATAAATTTTGTTACTAGATTAATACTGTAACTGTCCTGAAGCAGTTTTTTCAAATTCCAACACAATTCAAGGAACATGAAAATCTATTTTAAATCGAAATTTTTAGGGTTTTTATAAGATAACCATTGATGATTATCGTAAATTTTGCTTGATACCGGATGCAATGAAAGTTCAGGTGCAGGTATTCCTTCATTAATTTTCATCGGCGCAATTTCAACATTAATCTCATCCCAAAATCCTGCTTGAATAAAACTATTCAGTATGGTAGCTCCGCCTTCAACCAAAACGGAATGAATATTCCGCTTGTAAATCTCCTGTAAAACAGTTTTAAGCCTGCTTTCATCAAATTTTATTTGAACAAATTCAACATGTTTCCTATTTTCGTATTCTTTTTCAGTGAAAATTAGTGTAGGTATCAATCCATCTTTCAATTTAAAATGTTCAGGAATTCGTCCCTTACTATCTATTGCCATGCGAATTGGCGATTTTCCTGACCAGTTACGGACTGTCAATGAAGGATTATCGAGCAAAACAGTATTTGCACCAACTAAAATTGCCTGATTTTCTGCTCGCATTTTGTGTGTGAGTTGCTTTGTTATCGAGTTTGAAATAAGCAAAGGCGTTTCTGTGTAATCTTTTCGGAATTTATCAATAAATCCATCTGTAGTTTGAGCCCATTTAAGCAGAATGTAAGGGCGTTTTTGTTCCTGAAAAATAAAAAACCGTTTATTCAACTCCCGGCATTCTTCCTCCATCACTCCTACCACTACTTCAATTCCGGCTTTTTTCAAAATTTCAACACCACTGCCTGCCACTTTCGGATTCGGATCAAGTGTCCCGATAACCACTCTCGGAATTTCACTGCGAACAATCAAATCGGCACATGGAGGCGTTTTTCCATAATGGGAACAGGGTTCGAGACTGACATACAAAGTCGATTTACGAATTAAATCCTTGTTTTGTACCGAATTGATTGCATTCGGCTCAGCATGAGGATCGCCGTATTTGTGATGATATCCTTCACCGATAATGACATCGTCGCACACCAAAACAGCTCCGACCATTGGGTTGGGTGCCACGTGACCGTCACCCTGTTGGGCCAGTTGCAGACAGCGGGACATGTATAGCCCCCTAACCCCCGAAGGAGGAAAAAGAGATTCTGTATTTAGTAAGTCAAACTTGCTCATAATTTGTTTTCAATTCCCCCTTTGGGGGTTAGGGGGCTTTTATTTATCTTTGCACCCATGAAAAATGCAAAAAGTTATATTCAATCGGAACTTCAGGGCTTATATCCTGAAACAGAAATCAGCAGTTTTACTCAATTAATCATTGAAAAACTGACGGGATTTTCACGCACTGAAATAATCGTTAACAAAAATACGAATTTTTCTAAAGAACAACAGCACAAAATTGAAAGTTTTATTGAAAAACTGAAAAAATTTGTTCCAATTCAGTATATTTTAGGTGAAACGGAGTTTTATGGTCTAATGTTTAACGTGAATGAATCGGTTTTGATACCCCGACCAGAAACGGAAGAATTAGTGGATCTGATCCGAAATGAAAATGATCGCGCGGCTCATTTAGATATTCTCGATATTGGAACCGGTAGCGGATGCATTGCCATTAGTTTGAAACATGAATTCCCGAATGCCGAAGTGGAAGCGTTCGACATCTCCGAAGAAGCACTTGAAACCGCACGCGGCAATGCCGATCGAAACAAAGTGAATGTAAGATTCTCAAAAGTGGATATATTGAATGCACCGAATTTTGAAAAGAAATGGGACATTATTGTCAGTAATCCGCCTTATGTGTTGGAAAATGAAAAAGCAGAAATACATCCGAATGTGCTGGATAATGAACCACATGTTGCACTTTTTGTACCGGATAATGACCCCTTGCTTTTCTATCGTAAAATTTCGGAGTTTGCTAAAATACATTTGCAACCCGGCGGAAAACTGTATTTTGAAATTAATCGTGCAGCCGGAAAATCTACAGTTGATTTACTTACTGAAATGGAATTCACCGAAGTCGAATTGCGAAAAGACATTTCAGGAAATGATAGAATGGTGAGAGCGAAAAAGAACCCCTAGCCCCTGAAGGGGAACTGAGAAAGAACCCCTAGCCCCTAAAGGGGAACTGAATTAGTACTGTTTATTTTATTAGATATATGAATAACGAGAAAAATACACGTGACGAAAGTAACTCAGTTCCCCTTCGGGGGTTAGGGGTTAACTCTCCTTTAGGGGTTGGGGGTTCTTTATGAAAAAAATTCACAAAGATCATCCGTGGGTAAATTATTTTCTCTTGTTCTTCGGTATATTCTGTATCGCATGGTCGGCCATATTGGTAAAAATAGCGGATATCAGTGGATTCGGGTCAGGATTTTATCGCATGTTATTCGGTACGATTGGCATCATTCCCATTTGGTTGATTTTCAAAAAACCTATAACCGATATCCGTGGAGTAAAAACTGCCATCATTTGCGGAGTTTTGTTTGCCTGCGATATCGCACTCTGGAATACCTCCATCATGCTTTCAAAAGCAACCATCTCTACATTATTGGCTAACCTTGCACCAGTTTGGGTTGGTCTCGGCGGATTAATTTTCATGAAAGAAAAACCCAGTAAGATTTTCTGGATTGGTACGGCTATTTCCATTTTCGGAGTTATCATTATTATCGGCGTGAACGAAATTTTGGGAGCGCGTCTTAACTTTGGAAACGGACTTGCGATTATTGCCAGCATTTTTTATGGTGCTTATTTGCTGACCGTGCGCAAAGGGCGGGTTTCGCTCGACACGTTTTCGTTCACAACCATTTCCATGATTTCGAGTACGGTGGTGCTGGGATTGCTTTGCCTCGTGACTTCCACACCACTTTGGGGTTTTAGTACCAAAACCTGGCTTGCATTGGGTGCGTTGGGTGTTGTTCCACAAATTCTGGGTTGGCTTTCCATCAATCAGGCACTGGGCCATATCAAACCAACCATTGCTTCGGTAAGTCTTTTGAGCCAGACGGTTTTCACGGCTATTTTCTCGGTCATAATTCTGAGCGAAGTGCTCACCCTTCACGAAATAGGAGGAGCAGTAGTGGTGTTGGTAGGGATTTATTTAGTGAATAGGAGAAACTGATTTCGAATAAAATCCGAGTTTGATTTAGCAAAAAACTGTCACCACCCAGTGAAAGTGCTTCAACAACTGTTTTTGCTCGTTCACTACCCAGTGAAAGTACTTCAACAACTGTTTTTGCTCCTTCACTACCCCGTGAACATACCGCGACAACAGTTTTTGCTCGTTCACTACCCCGTGAACATACGAAACAAGGGTTT
This sequence comes from Bacteroidales bacterium, assembly GCA_038244215.1. Taxonomy (GTDB): domain Bacteria; phylum Bacteroidota; class Bacteroidia; order Bacteroidales; family Paludibacteraceae; genus Paludibacter. Next base: position 11,175 of record JBBRTR010000069.1, on the reverse strand, counting down.
TAGCCCTTTTCACTACTCCATGAACATACTAAAACAACGGTTTTGTGCTTTCTCAACCTTGAGAACAGGCCGCGACAACGGTTTTGTACTTTCTCAACATTGAGAACAGGCCGCGACAACTGTTTTAGTACTTTCTCAACATTGAGAAAGTACCGCGACAACTGTTTTAGTACTTTCTCAACATTGAGAACAGGCCGCGACAACTGTTTTAGTACTTTCTCAATGTTGAGAACAGATTTTTCGACTCTACAGACCTCCAATTAAGATTGAAATTGTATTATTTCAAATTCCCCAGATTAAACACATTGTCGGGTATTTTTGAATCGAATTGAATTTCCTTAAAAGTTATTTTGGTACCGCTCCCTTCTTTAAGCATATCTTTGTAAACCATCGACAGGGGAAACCAACGCCCCTGTATTTTCTGTACATCAGCAAAAGTAATTCGCTTCAGCAGTTTGCCGCTTTTAGCATACAATTCTTCTTTCAGCGGTACAAAACGATCCACGTCTACCCACATTTTACGGGTAAAATAACTCACATCCGGCACAAAAGCCGTGAGCGTTAGCACCCAGCATTTCCGCCCATCAATCACTTCCGACCCGGTTACATCGGCTTTATACTGTTCCAGCAAGGGTTTATCGTTCATCATATCTTCGTATGACATATCACTGCCCATCACCGATTGGCGAAGCATGTGACCCGAAATCTGAATGGTACGATCGGTGGAAGGCGAATAAATCCACAATTGATTATCAAGTTTCAACATTTTTGTACCCTTTTCGCGAGCCGGAGCCAAGTATTCGGTAAACGATTTATGATCACCTTCACCATATGATTTCGAAACCATAGTCCGTTTAGTCCGTTCCGTTCCAATTTCCATAGAGCCGGTAACAATGCGCGTTTTAGCGGACATATTATTATCTACTTTATCGAGAATTGTTTTTCCGGAAGGATAATTTTGAGCAGATAAAAACAATGGTACGAATAATAAAAGAACCCCTAACCCCTGAAGGGGAATAAGAAAAGAACCCCTAAGTCCTAAAGGGGAACTAAAGCATGTTTTGTTGTTTACTTTTTTCATATCATTCAATTGTTTTAATATTTAAATTTGTCTTTCATGTATATTTTGCTCTATAATTTTCAACGTTTTTTCGATATCGAACAACACATCTTCATTACTAAACCTTATAACTTTTAATCCTACATCTTCTAATTCAGCATCTCTATTTATGTCATATTGGTATTGCTCAGGAATATTATGATAGCCGCCATCAACTTCAATGATAAGTTTTGCTTTGTGACAATAAAAATCTGCAATAAAATACAATATCGGATGTTGTCTTTTAAACCGAACATTTAAACCCTTCAATCGACTTAATTGTTCCCACAAATATAATTCCGATTGTGTCTGATTATCTCTTAATTTCTTTGCAAATTCAAAATGAATCGGCAATGCACCATAAAACATCGATGACCCTAAAGAACCCCCAACCACTAAAGGGGAGTTAACCCCTAACCCCTGAAGGGGAACTGAGTTACTTTCGTCACGTGTATTTTTTATATCACTCATTCAAATTAAATTTATGTAAACAGTACTAATTCTATTCCCCTTTAGGGGCTAGGGGTTCTTTTTCTATTCCCCTTTAGGGGCTAGGAGTTCTTTCTCTATTCCCCTTTAGGGGCTAGGGGTTCTTTCTCTATTCCCCTTTAGGGGCTAGGGGTTCACGCTTCCAACTCCTTAAACAAATTAGCTGTTTGTCGTTTGTAAATACCGATTCCGGCCAGCATAGCCCCAACCACCGTTGAAATGATGCCCGGTACAAATCCAATATAATAGGTTGTGAAGTTGATTTGACCTCTCATTACACTTGGCATAAGGAAAGTGGAATCTTTCATCATATCGCCGTAATTGATACCAACCGTGGCAAAATACCACGAAATAAGCAAACCCACAATCACACCGATTATCGACCCTACGACACCCACGAGGAATGCTTCGGCAATAAGCGTTTTGTAAATATCGTGCTTGTTTTCACCTATCGCCAACCGTAAACCAAATTCTCCATATCGCCGTAAACTGCCAATCAATCCGGCATTCCAAAGTACAATTGCCATGGCAATAATAAATATCATGACGATAAAAGTTTGAATACTGTCGGAATAAGCCACCAAAAAACCCATGTCGTTCATTTCCGAAAGTGGCAACATCACTGGCGTAAATTTATCTTTATCGTTTTTATAAGTTGCGTTGAATGTTTTGGCAGTTTCCTTTGCCAACTTGTCGTCGTAAGGTTTTCCGGTAAAAAATCCGAGGATTTCTCCGGCAGCATTTTCCATATTCAATGCTGCTTGAATATCCGAAACATCTGCAATCATCATTCCACGGTCGAGCACATTGATTCCAAAATGAAGCGTGCCACAAACATGGAAGTTATACATCGCCATGTCGCCAAACATTCCACTGGAAATAAGCGTGACTTTATCGCCCAGTTTCAGATTCATACGGTGAAAAAGTTCATCGCTCAGGAGAATTTCGCCGTGTTTAGTTGGAAATTTTCCACTCTTCAAATGCGGTCTCAAATCCATTCGGTCAATTTCTTCAGTCGAATTCAGCAGGCTGATTCCCATTCCCTGAACATTACCCTGAGAGCGGGTACGTCCCAAACTATCCGGCGCATCCAACAATCCGCCGAATTGAATTCGCTCTACCCAAGTGATATCGGGTAATTGACTTTGAAGTCTTTTTTTCAATGTATCGACTCCTACAATCGCCAGATCGTTTGGAATTTGTGAACTGTTTTCACTGTAAGCACGTGTCATCACTTTCAAGTGTCCGGTGGTAAAATTGGCGGTCGATTCAATGGTTTCACCCAAAAACCCACCCAATAACGACTGTAATAACACAGTCATCATTACACCCAAAGCCACCACTATAACCGGTAAAAGGCTGCGCGTCTTGTCGCGCATCAAACCTTTAAATAAGAATTTTATCATAATTGACCCCCAACCCCTAAAGGGGAGTTTAGATTAGTATCGTCTTGTATATTTTGTTTATCCATAATAATTGTCAAATTTAAAATAAAATGTACTAATTCAGTTCCCCTTTAGGGGCTAGGGGTTATCTCTTTATTCCCCTTTAGCGGTTAACGGTCTTACAATGCTTTTCCTCTTATGGCTTCGGTTGGATTCATACAGGCGATTTTACGTGCCGGCAAATAACTAACCAATGCAGTGATAATGATGATTAATAACATGGTGCCGATAATCAGATTTGGTGTGAAAACAGGATACATCCGGTCAGCCATTGGAATCCCGAAACTGCTTACATCCATCGGAATGTGGATTCCTTTCATTGCAAAACTAATAAACAAAGGCATTCCCCAAATTGTCCCCACAATTATAGCCAATACTGCATTCATGGTTCCTTCGAGCGTGAATAAACCCACAACTTGTTGCCGGGTCATCCCCAATGCCACCAATGTTCCGATTTCACGCTGACGACGAAAAATGGAAAGTGTTTGGGTGTCGAAAATTGCAATCAATGCCAACAGAAAGAAAATAGTGTACAACACATTATATCCTTTCGATTTGGCCTGAATCATGGCTTGCGTTTGTTTGGTCAGTTCGTTCAAATCCTTAAACTTCCAATCCGCTAGATTTTGAACACCAGCATCCTGCGATTTTATCAAAATAGTGGATTCATCAGGTCGTAATGTCATTTTCTGCAGCTGATCCAACGCCAACCATATTTGTCCCGCATCAACCGATGGCACACTGCTAACAAAAATTCCAGCAACACGAACATCCACTGCTTCAAAAGTTCCGTTCACATCCCGCCAACGAAGTGTGACCATATCGTTCACTTTCAAATCGGCTTGTTTCGCCATATGAGCACCCATGATAACCGGAACATCAGTTGAATCCTTGCTTTTCAACAGATCGGTTGGCAAAGCAATTAAATGTTGATCGGGGCGAATGCCTTTCAGCATCACTCCCTGCATTCTTCCTCCCGGATATATGGTTCCCGTAGAAAATAAAACGGGTTCAATCTGATGTGCAAAGTATTCACTTTTGAGTGAAGTAGGCAATGCAGCTGCACTCGAATCGAGCGAAAAAGGATCATAGGGATCATATTTTATATTCCAGTATTCACCTCCGGCAATCTCCCACTTTACAGTGTCATTCACCGCTTGTCGGTTCCAGCCTTCGAGTAATCCCTGCATAAAAATAATCAGCACAAAGGTAAACGAAAGCACAAACACGTTGAGCCAGGTTTTCAGTCCGTTGCCAATTAGACTTCGAAAAGCTGTTTTGAAAAGGAATATGCTCCCTAAAAAACCCCCAGCCCCTAAATGACCCTCAACTCCTAAAGGGGAGTTGAAGTTACTTTCGTCTCGTGTATTCATATCGCTAATTCATTTTTAATTTATGTAGACAGTACTAATTTAGTTCCCCTTTAGGGGCTAGGGGTTATTCCCCTTTAGGGGCTAGGGGTTATTCCCCTTTAGGGGCTAGGGGTTCTTTTGGGTTTGCCTTTATATCTTCAACTATTTTTCCATCTTTCATTTTCACAATACGTCGTAGGTATCCAATCACTTTTTCGTCGTGTGTTGCAAAAATAAAAGTCGTATTCAGTTCCTTGTTCAGTTTTTCCATCGTTTGCAAAATATTATGCGAGTTCGCTGAATCCAGATTGGCAGTTGGTTCATCAGCCAAAACGAGTTTTGGACGTTTCACCATAGCACGGGCAATGGCCACACGCTGGCATTCACCTCCCGAAAGCTGGTTCGGACGTGATTTCACTTTTTCGGTTAATCCCACCCATTCCAGCGTTTCCATAACTCGTTTTTTTCGTTCATCTGCCGTCATGTTTAATAACAACAAAGGAAATTCAACATTTTCGAAAACCGTGTAAACCGGCAATAAATTGTAATTCTGAAAAATAAATCCCAATTCGGTCTTTCGCAATTGCGCCGCTTCTTTTGGTGTTAGTTTACCAACAGATTTACCCAATACGACTACTTCACCATCCGAAGGTATATCCAACGATCCGATAATATTCAATAAGGTGGTTTTACCCGATCCGCTCGGACCCACTAGTCCAACAAATTCACCGTCGGAAATCGTGATATTTACGCCATTTAAAGCCGTAAAAAAACCTGTTCCGATATGAAATTTTTTTACTAAGTTTTTTACTTCTGCAATTGCCTTCATGAATTTATGTTTGATATTTTATGATAATTGTTTTCTGATTTAAAATTTCAATCTGTTTTTCGTGTAATTCATTTTAATTCGTATTAATTCGTATTATTCGTATCTTTCAAAAATTATAATTCAGCATTAACTGAATACCTTTTCCGGCAAACATGTTTCGACCTGCCGATTGGGATGTAATTAATTGATAATTCGTTGGATTCCAATAACCGAAAACATATAAAGCCCAGTTATCGTATGTCCGGCTCCAACTTACATAATTGTATGTCAAATTTGGTCCGGGAATATAAAAAATCATTGCTGACAGATTATCCAGTATCGAAACCGGATACGTGAACATGCTGCCGACTACGTTGACTGTCGTTCCATTGATTAAAAACTGATCGCCAAGATGATATCGGAAATATTCCATCGTCATACCCAGTCCGTTTCCAATTCCAAAAGTATAATCAGCACCTAAATTCCACATATCCTGAACTTTGAAAACGGTAGGAATTGTATAATTTTGTTTATCGGTAAAAGTCACACTCGACTCAAACCAAAGTCCAATTCCAACATCCCATTTGCCATCCAAACCAATTCGATTCTCATTTAGCAAAAAATCATTATTCGGAATACTGGAAGCAAGATTCGGTAACTGAACTTTTCTGTGATGCGAACTTACTGCTATTTGTCCCGGTCCGGCTGGCATCTGGAAACGTCCTCCAAACTCCGGATTCCACTGTTGCGTACCGTAGAACTCATAACCTTTCGGATTTTTGTTTCCAATCAATCCCCACAGCCAGATATTGGCATTGTTCTGAAAAAAATATTTTCCCAACACTCCATAAACACCATTCGTTAATTGAAGTGGATCGCGCACATCCATAGCATCAAACCACATCAACGGTCGGAAAAGCTTTGCCGATCCAAAATTTATCTTTTGTAAACCGGCACGGAGTTCCCAATTCCTACCTGAATATCGAGCCCAAACACGATAAGGTTTTAATTGTCCCATCACCGAGTCGTATCGTAAACCTGTAAAATTTGCCGTTCCGTTTATATTGGCTGAAGCTTCAAAATCTATATTCGAATTGGGTGACAATGTAAAATTTCCCAACAAAGTCGGTACAAAACGTCCTCCAAACTGAATGGGAATTGAATTTTCAAGTTGAACAACTCCCCAACCCGTTACTTGTCCACTGAAAGTAATGTGTTTAATAGAATCGTTCTGCGCCAAAACAACATGGCTCAATAAAGAAACAGAAATTAATATAAGTGTTTTACAACTCTTCATTGTCTTTATTCTTGGTTACTTAATCTTGACTCATTTTTATTGGTAAAATTCCGTAAATCAACGATTGTGTAAGTTGCCGAGTCATAGTTTGCACATCTGGAAACATCTGCATCAATTCAGGCGAACTGCAAAACTCAATTTGCTTTTGAAACATCCAAAGTACATAATTCAGATTCAAATCGGGATTCATCTCGCCACTAGCTTGTGCTTTTTGGAGAAAATCAATCAACATTTTCATTGAATCTGCCATAATCTGATTGAAGTATTGGAGAATATCTTCTGCGTCAGGATTATAAAAGTCTGCAACAAACTCAATTGACATACTCTTATTCCGCTCAATTTTCTGATTTAGTGACATTTTAATTTTTTCTACAAAAGTTCCTTCACCATCTAATATTCTTTTTGATTCGACAAAAGCCTCATCCGTCAACTTTTTCATCAAATAGATTACAAGCGCCGATTTGTTTTCGTAAAAAGTATAAAACGTTTTCCGACTGACATTTGCTTTTTTGCAAATTTCGTCAATGGTTACTTTTTTAAAGCCATGTTTCCAGAATAGTTCTCTGGCTTTATGCTCTATCTGTTCTTTTTTAGTCAATTTCATACGATTCTAGTAAACAATTCCGGTGCAAAGTTACATTTTTAATGCATAAAACAATATTTTGTTACCTAAAGTTTTAGTTTTTTTGAAAAATATTTTTTAGAGCTTTAATTTTAATCTCAAAACAAGAAAAATACCTATATTTGTGAGTTGATTATTAACCCTGTATCATGAAAAAGGAATATACATTAGAAGAATTGTTGCACAAAGCAGCATCTTATTGTTCAATTTCAGAACATTGCATTTTGGAAGTCGAAGAAAAACTGGCAGCTTGGGGCGTTTCGTCTGGAGATAAACAAAAAATTCTTGACCGTCTGATTGCAGAAGATTTTATCAATGAAAAACGCTTTTGCAGCTATTTCGTAAAAGATAAATTCCGGTTCAACAAATGGGGGAAAATAAAAATTTCGTACATCATGAGGCAAAAGGGCTTGAGCAATGAGCTTATAAGTAACGCCTTAGCTACAATTGACGATGGTGAGTATGAAGAATTGCTGGCTTCAATTCTGAAGACAAAACTTGTAGGATTGAAATACGAATATGAATACGAAAAACAGGGAAAATTATACCGTTTCGCTCAAAGCCGAGGCTTCGAAAGTAATGTAATTGACAGGGCTTTGAGAACGATATAAAAAGAACCCCCGACCCCTAAAGGGGAGAAATGTAAGATTTGTTTCTTACAGTTTACTGTTTACTGTTACACAATAAATCCACCACCAAGCACTTTTCCTTCCCGATAAAAAACAGCAGTTTGTCCGGGAGCAATGGATTCGAGCGGTTCTGCTAATTCCACTTTCAAACGGTTTTCATCCAAAATTATAATTCTACTTAAGGTATTTTGTTTACGATAGCGGATTCTGCAAATTGTGTCAAATTCTGAAGAAAACAAACTTTTATCAACTAAATTATAGTCACGTACTGTAAATTCGTTTTTGTACATTTCATCAAGCGCTGCCAACACAATTTCGTTGGTTTCGCGTTTTATCTCCTTCACAAAAACTTTTCGGTTCAAATGGATCAAACCTCGCCTCTGCCCTACTGTATACAACGGAAAACCTTCATGTTTTCCCAACATTTGTCCATCTTCATCAATAAAATTACCGGGATAGATCAGTTTTTCAGAATCTTTCAATTGCGATTTCAAAAAAGGTCGATAATCACCGGAACAAAAACACGCACCAAGACTGTCCTTTTTCTCCGAAACATACTTGAAACCGCGGTCAACAGCCATTTTGCGTACATCGTTTTTGTGAAATTCACCCAATGGGAAAACAATTCGGGATAATTGTTTCTGTGTCAGCCCCCAAAGAAAAAACGACTGATCTTTATCAGGATCAAAACCTTCGGAAATAAAGTAACGACCGGATTCTTCAATAATCCGAGAATAATGTCCCATAGCCACTTTTTCACAACTAAGCTTGTCAGCTTCCTGCAAAATCAGTTTCCACTTCAGTTCATTATTACATTTGGCACAAGGAAAAGGCGTATGCCCCGAAAGATATTCATCAACAAAATAACCAACAATTTTTTCTTTGAAAATTTCCCGCGCATCGTAAATTAAGTGCTCAATTCCTAGTTGTTTTGCCAATCGTTGCGCATCTTGCAAATGCTTATTTTCACCTTCTTCCCAAAACCGGAATGTTATGCCCACGACTTCATAGCCTTGTTCCATTAAAAGAATGGCAGCAACCGAACTGTCGGTGCCGCCACTCATTCCAAGTAGGATTTTTTGTTTCATAGACCCCAAACCCCTAAAGGGGCTTTAAGATTAGTTATGACAATACAAATCAATAGTAATTAAAATTCCCCTTTAGGGGTTAGGGGTTCTTAAAATGGCAAATCACTTCCTTCGCTAGCTCCGGGAGCTACGTCAAAAGAAGCTACTGGTGCTGAAGCTGCTGATGGAGCCGAAGCAGCACTTATTGCAGCTTTTTCAACTTTCCATGCTCGTACTGAAGTGAACCAACGTCCATTATACTCGCGACTTTCCAAATCGAAACTGACAGTCACCTGATCATCAATTGCCAATGGAAATTGTTCTATTTTGTCTCCAAAAAAGTTGAAACACACTTTTTTTGGATATTGATCTGCTGTTTCCAAAACATAATCCTTAGAGCGCCAAGTATTACCATTTTTACTTTCTCCGGTTGCCAATGGCAAAACGGCGATAATTTTTCCTGAAATTTCCATTATTCTAGTTCTTTTAAAAATTGATTTTTGAATGACAAAGATAATGAAGAAAACAGGATTTACAAGAATAAATTCAGAATTTACTTCTGATAAAATTTAATTCAATTTCCGAATTAAATACCTTTTCTTTTAATATTATGTATTCCTTTTAAAATTAAACCTTTATGCAATCGTCCTTATCAATGAGGTTTTTCAGTCTGAACTAATAACCTGTAGAATTGTTATATATTAGAATAAAATATAAACTCTTAAATCTAACATCATGAAGAAAAACTTGGGGTCTGCCGACAAATTAATCCGGCTTGCTTTGGCTATCGTTTTAATTATTCTTTTTTACAAAGAAATTCTCTCAGGAACAATTGGCCTGGTAGCTTTAGGTGTTGCATTTATATTAACCTTAACCAGTTTAGTTAGCTTTTGTCCGCTTTATGCAATGTTGGGGTTGCGAACAACAAGAAAAGTGAAAGAGAAGGATTGATTTTTAGCCTGATAAAGCAAAATAACCTTTCAAACAATCAGTTTCTTTTCTGCTTAAATTGTATTTTGATTAATTTTAAACCAATAAAATAATGAAAGTTGGAAAGTAAATATTAAAATCAATTTTCCTACACTTCTTCAATTCCTTTGTTGCTTACATTTATCTCAAAGTCAATAACTAACTTACATTTTGCCATCTTCGCCTTACAATAGTAAAAAAAGTGTAATTAATAGCACTTGTATCTTTGTCATTCGGACAGAATTTAGTACTTTTGTGGCGAAATTTAGAAAAACTCAATTTTAAACAATAAATAAAATGATTAAAGTAGGTATCAATGGTTTTGGCCGTATCGGACGTTTAGTTTTCCGTGCTGCCCAAGAAAGAAACGATATTCAAATCGTTGCAGTTAATGACCCGTTTATGGATATTGATTACATGGTTTACATGTTGCAATATGACACAGTTCATGGAAGATTTCAGGGAACTGCTGAACACAAAGATGGAAAGTTAGTAATTAACGGAAAAGAAATCCATTTCTTTGCTGAAAAAGATCCTGCAAATATTGGTTGGGGTGCTGTTGGTGCCGACTATGTGGTTGAATCAACAGGTGTTTTCACAACTATCGAAAAAGCAAAAGCTCACCTTGCAGGTGGTGCTAAAAAAGTAATTATCTCTGCTCCTTCTAACGACGCTCCAATGTTTGTTTGTGGTGTAAACCTTGAAGCTTACAAAAAGGATATGGATATTGTATCAAATGCATCTTGTACAACAAACTGTTTAGCTCCAATCGCTAAAGTAATCAATGATAACTTCGGAATTGTTGAAGGTTTGATGACAACCGTTCACGCTGCTACCAATACTCAAAAAACAGTTGATGCTCCATCGTCAAAAGACTGGCGTGGTGGTCGTTCTATTTTAGGAAACATTATTCCTTCCTCTACAGGTGCTGCAAAAGCCGTAGGTAAAGTAATTCCGGAATTGAATGGCAAATTAACCGGTATGGCTTTCCGTGTACCAACAGCTGACGTATCAGTAGTTGACTTAACCGTACGTTTGGAAAAAGCTGCTACATATGACGAAATCAAAGCTGCTATGAAACTAGCTTCTGAAACAACTATGAAAGGCGTTCTTGGTTATACTGAAGATTCAGTGGTTTCAACTGACTTTATTCACGAAACACGTACTTCAGTATTTGATGCTAATGCAGGTATCGCTTTGAACGGTAACTTCGTGAAATTAGTAAGCTGGTATGACAATGAGTGGGGTTATTCGAACAAAGTGTTGGATTTGATTGCATACATGGATTCAGTAAAATAAGCTGATTCACTATATATTTAAATCCCCTGTAACAATTGTTGCAGGGGATTTTTTATATACACACTATTTTTGCTTTTCCAAACAAAATACTTATCTTTG
>JBBRTR010000068.1:0-15562 GCA_038244215.1 Bacteroidales bacterium | reverse complement strand
CTTTTTGATTATTCCGGCCTTTTCAAAAGCAATCTTTTCGAGTGTATCGCCCAAAAAGCCCACATGATCGAAACTGATATTGGTAATTACCGATAATTCAGGCTGAATGATATTCGTCCTGTCCAACCGGCCTCCCAAACCGACTTCAACAACAGCTACATCAACTTCAGAATAAGCAAAATAATCGAAAGCCATAGCCATAGTTGCTTCAAAAAAGGAAGGTTCTATTTCGTCAAACAAATTCCGGTGATTTGCCACAAACTCAATGACATATTCCCTTTCAATCATTTTGCCATTTATACGGATTCGTTCCCCAAATTCAACCAAATGCGGTGAAGTATATAAACCCACCTTATAACCCGATTCCTGCAAAATTGCAGCCAGCAAATGCGAAACAGAACCTTTTCCGTTTGTTCCAGCAATGTGAATGGTTCTATATCGGTTTTGAGGATTATCCAACGCATTCATTAATCGGATGGTATTTCCCAATCCTGGTTTATAAGCCGAGCTTCCTACATGTTGAAATACAGGAAGACGCTCGTAAAGATATTGTATGGTTTCAGGATATGAAAGATGACCCCCAACTCCTAAAGGGGAGTCGAAGTTACTTTCATCTCTGAATTTGTTATTTTTATTCATTTAATTAACTAACTCCCAAACCTCCAAATGGGGACTTAAAGACATTTTTGTTGAAATAATACTATTCTAAAGCCCCATTTGGGGGTTCGGGGGTCTCAGTATTTATTATACGAAACGATTTCTTCAATTGACTTTCTTTTCTTTTCACGCAAAGGCTGAGCCGAATAACCTAATAAAATAACCAACATAACCCGTTTACTTTTAGGAATGTCGAGAACTTTGCGGACTTTCTTTTCATCACACCAACCCAATGTGCAAGTTCCCAAACCTTCATCGGTGGCAGCAAGACAAACATAGGATGCAACAATTCCCAAATCGATATGCGGGTAATGTTTATTCGTTGCCCAACCACCCACGGTAGAAGTAAAATTGGCGTTTTCTTCCACCAAAACCAACTGAACCGGTGCTTGTTTGCTAAAGTGATTCATCGACAACAGTTTACTGGCTGTAGCATCGGCAACTTCCATTCGTTTATCCAAATCAGTAACCACGACAAACTTCCAGGGTTGTGCATTACAAGCCGATGGAGCCAATCGTGCAGCTTCCAGAATTCGTTCAATCTTCTCTTTTTCAACCGATTTATCCAGATAAGCTCTAACACTCTGACGATTTTTGACAAGGTCTAAAAAACTCATATCTTTTTGCTTCTAATTTTGTTATATAACTTAAACACTATTTCATAAAATAAATTCAATATCTTTGTCTTCCAACAATTCAACGATTGATTTCAGTTGATTTAATGTGCAAAGATAAGCCAAAACACAGAAAGTATGCAACAAAAGGTTCAAACTTATATTCAAAAACACCGGTTATTGAATCCAAATGACAAGATTATTGTCGGGGTGAGTGGCGGAACCGATTCAGTAGCCTTGTTGCACATTCTTATTTCGTTAGGGTATAACTGCGTCGTGGCTCATTGTAATTTTCATTTGCGAAATGAAGAATCTGAACGAGACGAGGACTTTGTTCGCAATTGGTCAACTGAGTTGAAAACAGAATACTATCATATTGATTTTGATACAATTGACTATGCCTACAAACAGGGAATATCTATCGAAATGGCTGCGCGCGATTTGCGTTATGCATGGTTTTATGAATTGCTTGAAAAACTGGATGCACAAGCCATAGCTGTTGCTCATCATTTGGATGACAGCATTGAAACCATGCTAATGAATCTGATTCGCGGAACAGGAATCAAAGGTTTATCAGGCATTCAGCCCCGGAACAATAAAGTGGTGCGTCCCTTGCTCTGCCTGAACCGGTTGGAAATTGAAAGGTATCTGATTCGTTATGATTTGGATCATGTGGAAGACTCCAGTAATTCAGCATCCGAATACCTGCGAAACAGATTCCGACATGAAGTATTGCCTTTGCTGGAAGAAATACAACCCACTGCACGTCAAACATTATATACTTCCCTGAAAAATCTGGAGGGAAATTTGGCTATTTATAAACAGGCTATCGAAGAGATTGAGAATGAAATTGTTCATAAAGAATCGAACTCAATAAAATTGGATATAGAACTTTTGAAAAAGCAGGTTCATGTTCTTACGGTTCTTTTCGAATTACTGCAAGCTTACGGATTTGGAAATGTGGTAACTGAACAGATTTCCGAACATTTGGACGGAGAATCGGGCAAAATATTTTATTCTGATACGCACCGCCTGATAAAAGACAGAAAATACCTGATTATTACTGAGATTGAACCAATTTTGAAAAATACATTCCGGATTACCGAATCCGACATAAATATTGAAAAACCCATTCCATTGAAAATCAGTAAAATAATTATCAATAGTGATTTTCAGGTTTCCAAAACAACTGATTGCGTTCATATTGATGCATCAAAGCTGCAATTCCCATTGTTGTTGCGTCATTGGAACGAAGGTGATAGCTTTTATCCTTTCGGTATGGAAAACCGCAAAAAAGTAAGCGATTTCTTTATTGATAATAAATTCAGTCTGCTTGAAAAAGAACAAACCTGGTTATTGATCTCCGGTGAAGAAATTGTATGGATAGTAGGTCATCGAATGGATAATCGATTCAGAGTAACACCTGAGACAAAAGAAGTGTTTGAGTTTAAAATTGTTGACTTCTCCTGAGCCAGTTTACTTATAAATTTCAACTTTGAGAAACAACGCGAGAAACAATTACAATTTAAACCTGTTTTACAATTAATATTGTGTAATTTTACATCCCTTATCATTAAAACAAGGAAATAAGATATTAATTTAATACTTTTCACCTAATCAGAGAAATCAATGAAAGCAACTAAAAAAAGTATCATCGCTATCGCAGTCATTTTAGGGTCAATATATTTATTAACTTTGTTCATAAATTACTACGGCGACTGGCTCTGGTTCAACAACATGCATTATGGTTCGGTGTTCGATACTATGATTTTTTCACAGGCAATTTCCTTTACCGTTTTTTTCATTGCTTTTGCACTATTTTTCAGCCTGAATATCCGACGGGCTTATAAAAACGGAAATAGCTATCGTAATGCCGGCTTCCTGCGTGATGATGATCCACGGAAAGTAATTTTAAATTTTTATCAGGAAAAAGCAGTATTCTGGATATGGGGAGCAATTACTATATTTTTTAGTATCACCTTGGGTTCTTCTGCTTTGACCCACTGGAATGATTTTTTACAGTTTATCTACGCTTCTCCTTTTGGCATTAAAGAACCTATTTTTGGTAAAGATGCAGGATTTTACGTTTTTCAACTTCCTGTTTACCAGTATGTGGTGAGTCAATATCTCTTCATGATTATTCTTACTGCTATCGGTGTTACTGTTTCATATTATTTAGATAATGCAGTTAGTCTTATCGGAAATAAACTCATCATTTCTCCACGAATTAAAAATCATTTGACTCGATTGCTCGGCTTTTTCATGCTGGGTATTTCGGCATCGTATTTTCTGACACTTTACGAGAACCTGTATTCTTTACAAGGATCTGCTTTCGGACCTTCCTACGTGACTGTTCATGCACAGATACCTGCTGATTGGGCTATTTTTGTGATGAGTATTTTAATCACTATCTTGTTGTTTTTAATGCCATTACTGAAAAGATATAAACTTTTGCTTTATGCAGGCGTAATCTGGTTAATTATATTAGTTGGCTTCGTATGGATTTATCCAAATATCGTTGAACAGTATGTGGTTAAACCTACCGAACTAAGTAAAGAAACACCTTATATTCTCAATAATATTAAATTTACCAGAGAAGCATACGGTCTTAGCAAAGTCAGAGTAGAACCATTCCCCGGAGATGATTCGCTGACTTATCAGGACATCACAGAAAACCACAGCACAATCGAAAACATTCGTCTGTGGGATCGTCAACCCATGATACAAACCTACAAGCAATTACAAGAAATCCGTTTGTATTACGACTTTAACAGTGTTCAAGTAGATCGTTATCATTTCGACAAATACACCCAAGTAGCATTGGCTGCAAGGGAATTACCTGTATCACAAATACCAGAACGTGCGCAGACCTGGGTAAACGAACATTTGATCTATACACATGGATACGGGGTGGTTATGAATCCTGTGAGCGAAGTTTTGGAAGATGGAATGCCTGATTTAATTATGAAAGATATTCCACCAACTACCACAACTCCGCTTAATGTGAGTCAAATGGCTATTTATTATGGTGAAGAAACCGACCAGTACGTGATAGTAAACACCACTGCTAAAGAATTTGATTATCCCAAGGGCGATAAAAATGTATATACTTATTATAAAGGTAACGGAGGTGTTCTTATTTCCAACTTTTTCAAACGTATTGTTTATGCCTGGAAATTCTCGGATATGAAAATTCTGCTCACCGGTTACATCACTCCGCAAAGCCGTATTATGTTCAACCGGAATATTATGATACGTGATAAAACCATAGCTCCATTTCTTACCTACGACAACGAGCCGTATTTAGTAGTTGGAAAAGATGGTCAAGTTTACTGGATACATGATGCTTACACTACCAGCGATATGTACCCATATTCCGAACCTTACTCTCAGGGTTTGAACGGAAAAAGTTTTAATTATATAAATAACTCAGTAAAAGTGGTTATTAACACGTACAATGGCGATGTATCTTATTATGTAGTCAATCCCAACGACCCGATTGTGCAAACATTGCAAAAGATTTATCCGAAGCTCTTCAAACCATTCAGCCTAATGCCTGATTTTTTGAAGGAACACATTCGCTACCCGACTGATTTGTTTAATATACAAACACAAATGTATAATGTTTATCATATGACCGACCCAAAGGTGTTTTACAATCAGGAAGATTATTGGGCTGTACCCGATGTCAGTGGAGATAACGACAAGCGTACAAGCATGTTACCTTATTACATCATTATGCGCCCTCCGGGAACAAAGAACGAAGAATATATACTTATGTTGCCGCTTACGCCTTCCAAAAAAGATAATATGATTGCCTGGATGTGCGCCCGTTGCGATATTCCCAATTACGGAGAACTTATCGTTTACACGCTTCCAAAAGATAAACTCGTGTATGGTCCGATACAAATTGAAGGTAGAATAAATCAGAAACCGGACATTTCCGCTGAGTTAACCTTGTGGGGACAAAAGGGTTCGCATGTTTTCAGAGGGAATCTGCTTGTCATTCCCATCAACAATTCATTTATATATGTGCAACCGGTTTACCTTCAGTCGCAAGAAGGACAGATACCTGAATTAAAACGGGTTATCGTAATTTATAACGATCAGATAGAAATGCGGCAAACACTTGATGAAGCATTGCAAGCAATCTTTAACCCTTCAGGGCAAATAAGTTCCACAGAGGTACAACCGGGAATTGTTCAGGGAAATGCAGTGAAAACTATCTTGTCAGTTAAAGCCAAAGAAGCACTAACTCACTATAATAAAGCAGTTGAATATCTGAAACAAAATAATTGGAACGGATACGGCAATGAACTGCAACAAATGCAAACAATTTTATCTGAAATGAGTTCTGAAAACGTCATTAAGGCTCACCCGTAAAAGTTGTGGATTAAAATAATGATTATTATTTTTGTGAACCAAAATTAATAATCACTACCATGAAAAACGATCCTCATTTATTGTCATTGGTGAGATATATTCTACCAGAAGAGATTTTCCTTTATTTTGATATAACCAAGATTGAAGAACAGAACTTCAAAGAGCTTCATATTTATTTAGATGAAAGTCCGATAGTTCCTGAGGGTTATTCGAGTTATACATTATCATCTAAAGGTTTCCATCCAGAAGCATTGATAAAGGATTTTCCCATACGAGTGAGTGGGGTTTGGGGCAAAGCCCCATATTTAAAGTATTGATTATTTGCATTTTAATTTGATTTAATAAATTTTTATCATGTACTAAAAAGAAAATTACAAAATCGATCAATTAAAGTCCGAAGGACTTGAATGTGAATAACCTCGGGTGAAACCCGTGGATGTTTAAAGTCCGAAGGACTTGAATGTGAATAACCGCGGGTGAAACCCGTGGATGTTGTAATCTCAATAAAAAGAACCCTGAAAGGGTTCAATAACACTATATTAGATATTGAACTCTTTCATAGTTTGTATTCTGTGGACATTTATTTGCCACTACGGAGTCGTATTTGTGATTTTATATTTTTTCGTATCTTTGAATTCCACAAAAATTAATCATGAGTTACTATCGTTGTTTTATTATACTGTTATTCAGTTTATTTTCCTTTTTCGGATGGACACAATCCAAACTGGAAGTAAACGGCAAACGTGTGGTAATCGGTGAAACCTTGAACTACAAGGCTAGCTGGGGATTTCTTACCATTGGCAGTGCCATAACAAAAATTGATAGACAATTGTATAAAGTCGGGCAGGAGATATGTTATAAAGTTGATATTTCAGGACAAACCAATGGGCTGGCAAAACTCTTCTACGTCCGTGATAAATGGACTTCGTATATCGACACGGCGGATATAACCACGCATCGTTCGTTCCGTAGTATTCGTGAAGGGCACTATGAATTGGATGAATCGGTTCATTTCGATCAGCCCAACAAAACAGCTGAAGTAAAAGTGTACAACAAATACACAAAATCGTACGAACTAAAAAAAGTATATAAAACACCGGAGAATATACGTGATGTGGTAGCAGGATTTATGGTATTTCGACTTGTTGATTTATCGAAATATACGAAAGGTCAGGTATTTCCTGTCAATGGGTTTTACGAGGACGAAGGATATAAAATAAATGTTACTTATCTGGGGCAGGAATATCTTCAAACCGACAAAGGCAAGGTGCTTTGTTATAAAGTGAAACCTTCCATTCCCAAAAATCATATTTTTGATGGTCCCAATGCCATTGATGTGTGGCTTAAGGCAAACAAAGCCCAATCCATTGTTCGGATACGGGCTAGAATGTTCGTGGGGAGTGTCGTGATTGAACTGCAAAACTAAAAATTGTCTGAATCAACTTTCTTCCACGATCTTTATTTCTTCTACTGTCAATTCATAAAGTGCATACACCATGCGGTCAATTTCACGGTCGTTGCTGTCAATTTGAGTTTTAATTTCCATCGCTTTTTTCTGTTCTTGTAAAAAAAGATCTTCCCACTCGTATTCGTCTTTTTTGGTAAGTTTGATTTTCTTTTTGCTGAGCTCTGCTATAAACTCTTTGAAAGTAAGTGTATACCAGTTTTGAAGCTTTGTGGATAAATTTTCCAACTCAAAATCACGTTGTATGGCTCTTTGAAATTTTTGAGAAGCGGCTTGTAAATCCTTGTTTAAATGTAAAATTTTTATCCCAATATTTTTAAAAGTTATTTGTTCGTCTAACTCAATTCGAGGAATTTTCAATAATTGAATATCTGTCATTAATATTTGCGGGAAAGCTTGTTCATTGGTTATCATATTTTGTCTGACAATATATGTCAACAATTTCGAATTAAGGATTGTAAGCAAATAGTAAATATCAAAGTTTGCATCTTTTGTCGAGCAAGAATATAAAGTGCTTTCTGTTAAAGCCGGATGTTCTAATAGCACGCAGCATAAATAATTTCCAGTTCTTCTTATTAATATTCTTGGCGAAATATCATGTTTAGCCTTGTTTTTGGTTCCTCCAACAATTGTAAGCTTTTCATAATCACAATAATATTCATCTTTAAAAAAATATCTATCAATACAGTTTCCTAACAGAAATTTGTTTGGGAGTTCTGAACTATTTTTGAAAATGAACTTAGTCCTATCTTGGACAGCCATTCCTTTAAAAACATCGCAAATATCTGATAACAACGGAAAATTTATTTTTTCATATCTTTCAAGGAATGTATTAGTTTTTCTTTCAATTTTTGAAATAAGTTGTTCTTTATTCATTAAAAATTCTTGGAATTCGAGCTTTGAATTAGTATCTTTAGTATATTCAAATATAACACTACCGGTTGTTGCTTCCTCAAAAACCCAATTTTCAAAATAAACTGCCTTTGTAATTTTACCATCTTGAACCATTTTAGTTACACAATCTTCATAGCTTCTGGTTTTAAGGAATCCCTCAGGAATGATAAAGGAAACTAGACCATTCTTTTTGACTATCCGAACAGAAAGTTCATTAAAAAGAGTAAATATATTTTTTGAATTTGCATTTTTAATACTATCATAATTATTAGCATAAAATTCCAAATCCTTGAGCTCTGTGTTCCCTTTTGTCATATTCAAATATGGTGGATTTCCAATAACCACATCAAAACCAGCTTTTTTGCTTGGATATTTTTGCTTGGGTTCACTTACCTTTTCAAGTTTCTCAACATATTCATAGGCTTGTTTCGACATTTCAAGTGCTTCTTTTGATAGCTCAAGTGCCTGTTCGGCTTTGGTTTGTGAAGCAATCAATTTTTCTTGAACCAACTTCAGGTAATCGGGTTTTTCTTCTTTTTCAATGTTGATATCTTGTTCTGTTTCTTGTCTGCCAAACACTTGTGGGAATTCACGTTCCCAGTTAAATGCTTTTTCGCCTGCTATGGCTGGATCATCAATCAAGGAGTTTCCACATTTAATGTTGTTGTTCAAATCATTTAGTTTGCGGTTAGGCTGAGCGGTTCGTAACCAAAGCGAAAGCTTGGCAATTTCTACACTTTCTTCGTTCAAATCCACACCAAAGAGGTTATTCTCCAAAATACTTTTCTCAACATCGCTGAAAACGATGGATCCTCCAAATATTTTAGCTTGAAGTTCATCAATGTATTGGTGTTCGGAAATAAGAAAATCCAAAGCCTGATTAAGGAATGCACCCGAACCGCAAGCCGGATCACAAATGCTAATTTGCAATAGCCATTCACGATAGGTGTTTAGTCGATCAAGCAATGTTTGTTTGGTTTTGATAGCCCGCTTTTTATCGCTGTAAAAATCTTCTTCAACAATTCCAAACTCAGCTTTTTTCTCATTGCACAGCCGTCCTACAGTATTATCAACAATGTATTTGGTGATATATTTAGGTGTATAGAAAACACCGTCTTTTTTGCGTTTAGAAACCCCGGTAAGTTTTCCGGTTCCTTCAATTTGGGCTTTTAATTCATCCAGTTCGTTAAGCGAGTTTTCGAAAATATGACCCAATATATTGACATCTACTTCACTTTCAAAATCATAATCAGATAGTTTAAGCGTATGTTTATGGAGTAATTCGTCATCAATTTTAACTGAGTCAAGTATTTCATCGGGTTTAAACAAGCCACCATTGTATGCAAAAACATCGTAACGTTTCCCTTTGAAACCAGTATTCAGATATTCAAAATATTTTTTATATCGGTCATATAATGGAATTTGCACATCGCGTTCCTGCAGTTCTCGCCAATCGGTTAGAATTAAACGTACTGAGTTTGGTGGCAAAAGTTGACGGTCTTCGGCAAAGAAAAGAAACAAAAAACGATCTAAAAGTTTTTGTGATTTCTTGAATAGGGTTATTGCATCGTATTGTGGATTATTTGTAACTAAATCTTGATGTAACTGACGTTTGAATAAGGAATAATCCTGATATAATTGTTTGGTGATTCTGTCTTCGTGGCTAATTGATTCGTCTTTAATCTTTTTTGGTATTCCTTTTTCAATACTTTTATATGACAGGCACAGATACAATAATTCGAAATCATTTTCAGTAAGTGTGAACAGATTGAATTCAAGAAATTCAATGGCATTATCGATATAAAATCGTAGTTTTTCAAAGTTCGAAGTGATAACGTAAACACATTCAGGCTGATTATTTTTGTACCCGAAAGCTTGGGCTTCCACATTTCCGAGATCAATTGTATTTGTTCCTTTCAGTTCAATAACTGCTTTTACAGACCCATTGAAAACAATTGCTCCATCAGCTTTCTTGCTATCTTTTACGTTTTTGTATTCAGTTGTCAGATTAAAATTGGGTGTCGGATTTTTTGTAAACCCAAGTACTTTTACAAACAAATCAATTAGAAATTCACCTTGATATTGTTCCTCTTTACTGTTGCGGATATTTCCCTGAATACCCAAATTATGAAAATGTGATTTAAATACTGAATAAGCAGCCTGAACAGATTGCTTTTCAATAGTTTTAAGGTATTTATCAATGACAGAGCGTTGAAATAAAGGCATAGTTTGGATTTTTTTTGTTCTGTGTCTGAAATGCAAATTTAGGAATTAGTTTTGATAAAATACAAGAAAAGTGAAATAAAGTGATTAGAAAGAATAAAAAATGACCGTTGAATTTCATAGCAATACTTTTATTTTAATAAATAATATTGTTCGGTATTACAAAAAGAACTTTTGAAATCTTGTTTGCAACTTTTCCCTGTCAATTGTCAACTGCTTTTTCTATCTTTGCACACATGCTACAGAACTTCATCGCATCACGAATCAGGGATCAGTTGCCTTTTGAACCTAATGAACAGCAGGTATTGTTGCTCGACGTCTTGGGTGAATTCCTGATGTCAACCGATAAAGAAAAGATATTCCTATTACGTGGATACGCCGGAACAGGAAAAACATCGGTAGTAAGTGCGTTGGTGCGTGCATTGAACGAACTGAAACAGAAAACCATGTTACTTGCACCTACAGGTCGTGCAGCCAAAGTGATTGCCGGCTATTCAGGTTATCCGGCTTTTACCATCCACAAACGCATTTATCGCCAAAAGTCCATGTCTGAATTCAAGTTTCAGTTAGCGGATAATCTTTATAATCATACCTTGTTTATTGTTGACGAGGCTTCCATGATTTCGAATACGGGTTCTGATACTGCTTTTGGTTCAGGTCGTTTGTTGGATGATCTGATTGAATTTGTTTACAGTGGCGAAGGATGCAGTTTGTTGTTATTGGGTGATACGGCGCAGCTGCCACCAGTACTTCAACCACATTCTCCGGCACTTGAGAAAGACAAACTGATTGGTTATGGGCTTCATTTACATGAGTTTACTCTGACACATGTTGTGCGTCAGGCACTCGAAAGCGGAATACTGCACAATGCAACCCGATTGAGGAATATGCTCACAGCAGAAGAAACCACTGAGTTTCCAGAGTTTGAATTGGATGGCTATGACGATATTTGCAAACTGAACGGCATGGAATTAATTGACGAAATACAACGGTCTTACAATGGAGTAGGAGTGGAAGACACGATTGTGATCACCCGTTCGAACAAACGTGCCAATATGTATAACAACGGAATTCGTGCCCGTGTGATGATGAAAGATACGGAACTGACCAATGGTGATTTACTGATGGTGACCCGTAATAATTACTTTTGGAATAAACCTTATAAAGAAATTGATTTCATCGCGAACGGTGATATACTCGAAGTTATACGAGTTCGCAAGTTCAGGGAAATGTATGGTTTCCGCTTTGCTGATCTTACGTTGCGGTCGCTCGACTATGATTGGGAAATTGATGCTCGTATCTGGCTTGATGCACTTCAATCCGAATCTCCCGCCGCTATGAATGAAATGACCAACAAACTTTTTCAGGCAGTGGCCGAAGATTATCCCGAAATCACAACCAAGAAGGAATTGTATAAAAAAATCTTTGAAAACGAGTTCTACAATGCACTTCAGGTAAAGTTCGCCTACGCGGTAACCTGCCACAAAGCTCAGGGTGGACAATGGCGAAAAGTATTTATCGATCCCGGACAGGTAAATGACGATCAGTTGAACAGTGACTTTTATCGTTGGTTGTATACTGCACTTACCCGCGCCACCGAAACTGTCTTTTTAGTAAACTTTCCCCAAAAAAAGCTATAAATGAGAATTTTAGCATCTTTTGTACTAATTATTTCTCTTTGAATTTGGAATACTTTTATCTTTGGATTGATTTTCGATTTTGAGAATGAAAAAGTATTCATTTTCAAACTGAGTTTATAGTTATCCTAATGAATATGAGTTCCAAATTTCCCTTTTTCTTCATTCTGATATTTCCCTTCCTGCTAAATTCTTGCGATGCAGATATTGATATTCACAATATTACGGGCAACATGAGTATTCACCCCGAATTTATTGTGCCGTTGGGTAGTGCCAATGTCACATTGGGTGAAATGCTGACAAATTATTTCCCGAATGGTAAGATACAATTGGGGCCGGATAATGTTGAGATCTATTATGTTACCGAAGATAGTGTTGAGTATGATTACAAGAGACTGAACTTTTTAGAAAATGCTCATGAATTATCACAAAGCTATTATCCTGCACCTAACGGAGTTGCACTTATTCCACCAGGTGGAAATCTTCCTGTGTTACAATCGAATGAAACACTTAGTCTTGGTGTTAATAGTGATGTTGTCGATCGTATAGACAGTGTGAAAGTGACTTCAGCTACCATGAATCTAATGTTGTCGGTAAGTTCCGATTTAAAGAATATGGATCCTTCTCATTTTAGAGTTAAGCTTTCATTTCCCAAAAATCAGGTTCGGTATCAGAACGGAAGTCCGGTGAGTCTTTATCTTTCTCCTCTGGCTTTCAATCAACCGGTTTCAATGCAATTGTCTGATTTTATTATCAATACATCCGATAATTTGTCAGGAATACCCGTTTTAATAACAATAGAATCTACTGCGGGCGTTTTACCTTTGGAACTGACTCCCAATTCAGCAATAACCTGCAAACTCAGTTTCAGTGAATTCAATTATTCGGTGGCATACGGTTATTTCAGGCCTGATCAGTCAACTACCTTTTATTTGCAACGAAATATGAATTTGCAAAAGAAATTGCCCGATGGAGTATTGAAAATTGTAAATCCCCAAATGAAAATTTTTGTTTCATCCAATATCGGATCCTATCTGAAGTTTTATATCAATTATATACGGGCCTTCGACGTGGATAAAATGAATGATGCTGATTATGCGTGGTTTGATAATCATACTACCAATTCTACTACTGCAGAAATTGATATCAAACCCAAAGTCCCTGGTCTCTGTGTTTCAAAGCAGCTCCGTACACTCGATAAGGACTGGGGCGAAACCAATCAGTTATTCGAAGACTCCATCATACCCGGTATGCTTGAATATAAATTTTCTACATCCATCGATTCGGAAAAAGCCAAAGCTGATCCAACACCGGGTTTTATTACAAGTGATGCCAGAATTAAAGTAAAGATACACACCACTTTTCCTTTTTATCTGAACAGTGGCAGTTATTATACGTTTAACGATACCATTACTAATATTTTTAAGCAAGTTGCGTCCACTATCGATAAATTTCCACCGAACAGCATCGATTCATTGTCACTGGTACTGAGTGTGAAAAACGGTTTACCGGTTAAAGCTAATCTGAAAATCATGTTAATTGATTCAGTTGGAAATGAATTACATACTGATATTATTAAAGATTATACATTGTATGCAGGTACGGTTGATGACAACGGAGTGGTTCAACCCGGAAAGGAAAAGAATCAGATCATTATCATTAAAGGATCATTAAGCCAATTGGGTGTTTTACGACAAGCTCACGGCATTGCCTATCGGGTTGTACTTGATGGACAGGATCTAAAATCGAAGATTCACATAAAAGCAACGAGCACTTTTGAACTGAAAGCTGGATTTCTTGTTAATACTAGAATAGAACCCTATTCCTGGAAATAACACGATTTTTAATTGTCAGTTAATAAGGCAGACAGTGAAATACTTAAGTTTAGTTTTACTTCTAAGTATTGCGTCATTTCATGCCGTTGCGCAGCAAATAAACACGCTTTATTTTATGGAGAATTTGCCGGTAAGACACTTACTCAATCCGGCTTTTTCTTCCTCTGACGATTGGTATATAGGTTTGCCGGTGTTGGGACTTACACAGTTGAATGGTAGTAATAATTCGTTGACCTTTAAGGATGTTATCTATTTGCAAAACGATCAAACAGTTACTTTTCTGAACGATGCCACAGGTACAGCCCGATTTTATAATTCACTACATCAAAATAATGTTTTCCGCGCTGACTTTCAAACCAATCTCCTTTCCTTTGGTTTTAAAACCGATATAGGACATTTTAATTTTTCTTTAAGCGAACGTCTTAATAATATGGTAGATATCCCGAAAGATTTGATTGGGATTGTGATCAATGGAACACCGGATTTATTGAATAATTCGTTTAATTTTACAAAATTACAGACTGATTTAACAGCTTATACCGAAGCTGCATTTGGTTATTCACATTCAATTGACGAGAAGCTAACTTTTGGTGGAAAATTGAAAGTTTTGATAGGCAATGCCAACTTATCAGTTACGAATAACAATCTTACTCTGAATGCCGGGCTCGATAAATGGACTTTACAAGGTCAGGGTTCTGTAAATGAATCAAGTCCGGTTCAGTTTAATAATCTGTTAACTTCAAATTTCGTACGTCCACCTCTCCCGAACTGGCTTGATTGGCTTAAACCATCGGGTTTGGGTGCCGGAATTGACCTGGGATTTGAATACAAGCTGACGAATCATATCAATCTTTCGGCTGCTTTACTCGATCTTGGCTTTATCAGTTGGAATGCAAATGTCCGGAATATCAATTATTCGTCAAATTATACACTGAATGGATTAGGGCAGTTCAGTAGTTCGACAAATATCAATACTTTGAACGATATATATACTGAATTTATTAAAGGAAATATGCTTGTTGATTCCATCAAGAAAGCTTTTAATAAATCTTTTCAGGTCGGTAAATCAACAAATCCTTACATAACCGGTACTACAGCCAAATTAAATCTTGGCTTTGAATATACATTTCTGAATAACAGGTTAAGTTTGGGTTTGCTTTCATACTCACAAATCTTCAAAAGAACCGTAATGGAAGAAATAACCACTTCCATCAATGCTCGTCCTGTTTATTGGTTTAATGCAGCATTGAGTTATTCACTAATCAATGGAAGTGCAAATACCTTCGGTGCTGCTTTGGGAATAAAAACCGGAATTGTTCATTGGTTTGTTGCCACAGATTACATTTTTTTTCAGAAAGTAGACTTTTCATTGTCCGATATTTCCCCTTCCTGGCCCGCTTTCAAAATTCCTTTACCCTACAAATCAAAGGCTTTTAATGTTTCATTGGGTGTAAATCTGGTTTTTAACAAGAAAGATCAGCCTAACAAACAAAAGTTTAATTCCTACCGCACTTCCAATGAAACGAAAGCTTATTTCAACTCAACCAGAACTAAATCAACTAATTACAAAAACAAATCCAAAGGCAGAACGATCAACAAGGCATCAGGATTGCACAATTCTTCCTCCTCAAATGACTGCAGGTGCGAAACCAATTGAGATTTATTTCATTTTGATAGAAAAAATCAGTGAAATATTATGTTGTAGGAAACTATAAATTATTAGAACGGTGTATCATTATTTTTCCCATTTGATGCAAACGGATTTGGACTTGATGGATTCAGCATATTATTTTCAGAATAAAAGTCACCCGGACCTTCATTCATTTTAGATGAAATAACCTGATAACCTGTATT
>JBBRTR010000067.1:0-16676 GCA_038244215.1 Bacteroidales bacterium | reverse complement strand
TGTCAGAATTAGATAACAAAACAATGGGTAACTTCACAGCCACCCATTGCACATTTTAACCTAAACCTTAACTATGAAAAATTTATCTGTTTGTTTACTCTGCAAATGTGAGAATAATATTTTAATCGTGCAAGTGATTTAGTAGGAAAGTTTTCAAATATTTTTTATTGATACTTAAATTAGACAGAAGCGGCAATATAAGTCATTCATTATTAGTTTTGTGTTCGAAATATAAACCAAAAGTTAAACATTGTAAAATCAATAAACATTAACATTGTTTTTTGATAAATGAAGCTATTTGTTGAATGAAAATATTCACGATAGTCAATGTTTATCGATGTTTATCGATGTTTCAATAAGTTTTTGAATAGAATTAAGATACGGTAATCATGAATTTTGAAACAGATAGTGTACCTTTGTGGAACTAATTTATTTTTAAATTTAAAATATGAGTGAAACAACAGTCGTTTCACCGGACTTTAAATCCGTTTTGAACGACAAAAAACTTTTTATAGAAACATACGGCTGTCAAATGAACGTGGCCGATAGTGAAGTGGTAGCTTCAATCATGCAAATGGATGGTTTTGAACTGACTGATAATATAACCGATGCTGATGCCATTTTTGTAAATACTTGCTCGATCCGTGATAATGCAGAACAAAAAGTTATTCAACGTTTAAAATACTTTCAGTCCCTGAAGCGAAAAAATAAGAAACTCATCGTTGGTGTAATTGGCTGTATGGCCGAACGGGTGAAAGATGAACTGATTGATGAGTATGGCGTCAATATCGTCGTCGGACCGGATGCTTATCTGGACATTCCGCATTTGATTGGTGAGGTTGAAAATGGCAATAAAGCCATTAATGTTGAACTTTCAACTACCGAAACCTATCGGGATGTTTTGCCTTCACGAATTGGAAACCCGATATCCGGTTTTATATCGATTATGCGTGGCTGCAACAATTTTTGTTCGTATTGCATTGTTCCTTATACTCGCGGTCGTGAACGAAGTCGGGATGTGGAAAGCATTCTGAAAGAATTGAATGATTTAAGAGAAAAGAATTTTAAAGAAGTAACGCTTCTGGGTCAGAATGTAAATTCGTTTCGTGCCGAGAAAGATGGAGAAGTTATTGAATTTCCCGATTTATTGAGAATCGTGGCTTTGGAAGCTCCTGAAATCCGTTTCCGCTTCACTACTTCTCATCCCAAAGACATGAGCGACCGGACGCTGGAAACCATTGCTCAGTATCCGAATTTATGTCAGTTTATTCACCTCCCGGTTCAATCGGGAAGTAATAAAATTTTGAAGTTGATGAACCGAAAATATACGCGTGAATGGTATCTGGAGCGAATTGCAGCCATTCGTCGCATTTTACCTGATGCTTCAATCGGAACGGATGTTTTTTGTGGATTCTATGACGAAACAGATGAAGATCATCAACTCACGCTTTCGTTAATGCGTGAAGTGGGTTTTGATATGGCATTTATGTTCAAGTATTCAGAACGCCCGGGAACTTTTGCTGCAAAAAATCTTCCTGATAATGTTTCAGAAGAAATAAAATTAAAACGACTTGCCGAAATAATTGATTTACAAAATGGCTTGTCGAGCGAAAGTAATCAGCGCGACATCGGAAAAGTATTTGATGTGTTGGTCGAGGGATTTTCAAAACGATCGAAAGAACAACTTTTTGGGCGTACATCACAAAACAAAGTAGTTATCTTTCCACGTCAGGGCAGGCGAATAGGTGAAATTATTCAGGTCAAAGTCATGAGTGCTTCATCGGCGACATTGATCGGAGAAGTGATTGAATAACTATCTCTAATTAAATAATTTATGCTTATTAGAGAAAAATTTCCGTAATCATTTGTTTTATTGATTTGAAAATTGTACTTTTGCAGTGAATTAGAAATAAAGTCATTTATGGCATATATTCCTCATATTAAGCTAATTGTGCTTTTACAACTTTCAACTTTACAAACTTTACAAACTTTTCATATTACAAACTAAAACAAAAATCTATGTGGTTAAATGATTCCTCAATTGGGCGGAAGCTTATAATGAGTATCACGGGAGTTTTTCTCGTGTTGTTTTTGCTTTTTCATGCAAGCATGAATATCGTGGTGTTAATATCACCAGCCGGATATGATGCAATATGCACTTTTTTAGGAGCAAACTGGTATGCTGTGATTGGAACTGCAGTGTTAGCGGGTGGTTTTGTTATTCACATTTTGTATGCTTTAATTTTGACATTTCAAAAT
Organism: Bacteroidales bacterium; assembly: GCA_038244215.1. Classification (GTDB taxonomy): domain Bacteria; phylum Bacteroidota; class Bacteroidia; order Bacteroidales; family Paludibacteraceae; genus Paludibacter. The sequence goes on along the minus strand of JBBRTR010000067.1, from coordinate 14,417 downwards.
ATGCGTGCGCGTGGTAATGTGAGTTATGCGGTATCCAAAAATCAAAAAACAGTGGAATGGTCTTCTCAGAACATGTTGGTGTTGGGCATTATCGTGTTTGGATTTCTTGCTTTGCACTTGTACAACTTCTGGTTTAAAATGCAGTTTGCCGAACTGTCAGGCATTGAAACTGGCCAGTTTAGGCCAAATGATGGTGCAGCGTATGTTAAGGAATTATTTAGTAATTGGATGTATTGTGTAATTTACATAATATGGCTATCCGGATTGTGGTTCCACCTTACTCATGGTGTTTGGAGCGCGTTGCAAACTTTAGGTTTAAATAATAAAACCTGGTTGCCTCGTGTAAAAGTAGTATCCAATATTTTTTCAACCATCGTGATACTTATGTTTATGTCCATCCCGGTATATTTTTTACTAGGTTTAGGCGCTGGAATTTAACTTTAAATAAATAGTAAATTATATTATGGCAAAGAAAGAAGAATCTGCTTCGGCAGAAACAAAAATAGATGCCCGGATTCCAGAAGGACAATTGGCAGAGAAATGGAGTAATTATAAAGCGCATCAAAAATTGGTAAATCCGGCCAACAAACGTCGTTTGGATGTTATTGTTGTCGGGACCGGTTTGGCAGGTGCTTCTGCAGCCGCTTCCATGGCCGAAATGGGTTTCAATGTATTAAATTTCTGTATTCAGGATTCACCACGCCGTGCTCACTCCATTGCAGCACAAGGTGGAATTAATGCGGCTAAAAACTATCCAAATGATGGTGACTCGGTTTACCGTCTTTTCTACGATACAATTAAAGGTGGCGATTATCGTGCCCGTGAAGCCAACGTGTATCGTTTGGCTGAAGTTTCAAATAGTATTATTGACCAATGCGTGGCTCAAGGAGTTCCTTTTGCTCGTGAATACGGAGGTTTGTTAGACAATCGCTCGTTTGGTGGAGCACAGGTTTCGCGTACATTTTATGCTAGAGGTCAAACCGGACAACAATTGTTACTGGGAGCATATTCAGCATTGAGTCGTCAGATTGGCAAAGGTTCTGTAAAATTATATTCACGTTACGAAATGTTGGATGTAGTTGTAATTGAGGGTCGTGCCCGTGGAATTATTGCCAGAAATCTGGTAAGCGGAAAAATAGAACGTTTCTTTGCTCATGCAGTTGTTGTTGGATCTGGTGGTTACGGCAATACCTTCTTCCTATCAACTAATGCAATGGGTTCTAACGGATCGGCTGCTGTTCAGATGTATAAAAAAGGAGCTTATTTTGCAAATCCTGCTTATGCTCAGATTCACCCGACCTGTATTCCCGTTCATGGTGAATCTCAGTCAAAACTGACACTGATGTCCGAATCACTACGCAACGATGGTCGTATTTGGGTTCCAAAGAAAAAAGAAGATGCCGAAGCAATCCGCGCAGGAAAGAAAAAGGCAACTGATTTGAAAGAAGATGAACGCGATTATTATTTGGAACGTCGTTATCCTGCTTTTGGTAATTTAGTACCGCGCGATGTAGCTTCACGTGCAGCCAAAGAACGTTGTGATGCTGGTTTTGGTGTTGGAAATACAGGTTTGGCTGTTTATCTTGATTTTTCTACTTCAATCGAACGTTTGGGTGAACACACCATTCGTGAACGTTACGGAAATCTTTTCCAGATGTACGAAAAAATCGTTGATGAGAATCCATATAAAACTCCAATGATGATTTATCCGGCCATTCACTATACCATGGGTGGAATCTGGGTTGATTATGAATTACAAACTTCGGTAAAAGGACTTTTCTGTATTGGTGAAGCTAATTTCTCTGATCACGGAGCTAATCGTTTAGGTGCTTCAGCATTGATGCAGGGTTTGGCCGACGGATATTTTGTTTTACCCTATACAATTCAAAATTATCTGGCTGATCAGATTCAGATTCCTCGTATGAGCACTGAACTGCCTGAATTTGAACAAGCAGAAAAGGACGTTCACACAAAGATTGAGAAAATAATGAAAATTCAGGGTGATAAGTCTGTTGATACTATTCACCGTGAACTTGGATTAATCATGTGGGATTTCGTGGGAATGGGTCGTAACAAAGCCGGATTGGAGAATGCATTGAAAAAAATTAAAGAAGTTCGTCATGAATTCTGGACACGCGTTTATGTTCCGGGAGTAAGTGCCGATTTCAATACAGAACTTGAAAAAGCTTTGCGTGTAGCCGATTTTATTGAAATTGGTGAATTGATGGCTCGCGACGCTTTGATGCGTGAAGAATCTTGTGGAGGTCATTTCCGTGAAGAATATCAGACACCCGAAGGTGAAGCGTTGCGTAATGACGAAGATTTTTCTTTTGCTTCATGTTGGAAATTTGCCGGAGAAGGTAACGAACCGGAATTGCTGAAAGAAGTGCTGGATTATGAGTTTATCCACCGTCAACAACGTAATTATAAATCGTAAAAAGCCCCTCCAACCTCCCCAAAAGGGAGGCTTTGGGATGTTTCTACAATTAATAAAATATATAATCAAAAATTACTAACTTCAATTTTCCTCCTTTGGGGGAATTAAAAGGGGCTAAATCATGGAAAAAAGTATAAATATAACACTCAAAATATGGTGTCAAGCCAGTCCGAAAGTCAAAGGCGAATTTGTAAACTATAAACTGGACAATGTGTCCATCGACAGTTCTTTCCTTGAAATGTTGGATGTTTTAAACGAAAAACTAATCAAAGAACGTAAAGAACCGATTGCATTCGACCACGATTGCCGCGAAGGAATTTGTGGAATGTGCAGTTTATTTATCAACGGTCATCCTCATGGTTTGGATGGAGAGACTACAACTTGTCAGCTTCACATGCGCCGTTTCAAAGATGGTGAAACCATTACGGTTGAACCTTGGCGCTCAGCAGCCTTTCCTGTTATCAAGGATTTGGTTGTTGATCGTGGCGCATTCGATAAAATTATTCAGGCCGGTGGATTCGTGTCGATAAATACGGGTGGTGTACCTGATGGTAACGCTATTCCTATCTCAAAAGTTGCTTCTGATGAAGCTATGGATGCTGCGGCTTGTATTGGCTGTGGTGCTTGTGTCGCAACCTGTAAAAACGGTTCTGCCATGTTGTTTGTTGCTGCTAAAGTCAGTCAGTTGGCAATGCTTCCACAAGGAAGGATTGAAGCCACACATCGTGCAAAAGCGATGGTTGCTAAAATGGACGAACTTGGATTTGGAAACTGTACTAATACCCAAGCTTGCGAAGCTGAATGTCCAAAAGCCATTTCTATCTCGCACATTGCCCGCTTGAATCGTGAGTTTTTAAGTGCAAAGTTTCAAGATTAATGCTTTGTGGTTTATAAAACAGCGGCTGAATTTCAATTTTTGAAATTCAGCCGTTTAATTTTAAAGTACTTTTTTATTTCGATATAAGACTTTTCAAATATTCGTCAGCTGACATCACTGGTATAACTGAATTTTTGAAATCTTTTTGATTTCTGCTAATTAATATGTTACACTCAGTTTTCAAAGCACAAAAATACTGCAATGCATCTTCAAAATCTTTAAAGTCCGAATTTAGCCCTTTCTCGATAATTGTTTCATCCACTTCAGCAATCTCGCAAATAATTTTAAATTTTCGGAGTTTCTCTTTTATTTTATCGGTACTTTCAAATTTTGAAAGAATATAGAAAATATTTGAATATGAGAGAGCAGAACATACCATGGTTAAGTCTCCCTTATCTGCTAATGTTGCAATTTTCGCAGCTGATAAATAGTGTGGGTGACGTTCTCCTAACAAATCTAACATTATATTGGTGTCGATAAATAACTTCATAATCAGTTATACTTTTCCGAAAGATAATTCGAATAATCTTTTTTTGAATCAATATTTAAAGGAATTTGAACGCCCGTGGATAAACTTTTTACAAATGGTGAAATACTGATTTCACTTTCATCCGTTATCTCATTGTCATTTGTTAGAGACTTTAAGTAGGTTTCTATCATGCGTGATAAACTTCTTTTATGTTTTGAAGCATAACGCTTTGCAGTGTCAATTACCTGTTTATCAAGTTTCAATGTCAATTTAGTATCCATATTTTTTAAATTATACGTGCAAATATATAATATGCCTACGTATTCTCCAAATTATTATCTGGTTTTTTTGAAATTTTATACTATCAACATGAAATTCACATGTTTTCAATATAAAAAGCAGATTTCTTTTCAGTTATTCTTTGAACTCAAGTATCTTTGTATTTCAATTATGAATTGTGCATTATTAATTCTGAATCAATAAGTATTATGGCTTTAATAAAATCAGTACGGGGTTTTACTCCACAAATAGGAAAAGATTGTTTTTTGGCAGAAAATGCAACTGTTGTCGGTGATGTAATTATGGGTGAAGGTTGTAGTGTGTGGTTTAATACGGTGTTACGTGGGGATGTGAATTCCATTCGGATTGGGAATCATGTCAATATTCAGGATGGATCCGTGTTGCATACTTTGTACGAAAAATCAACGGTAGAAATTGGCGATTATGTTTCGATTGGTCATAACGTAACTGTTCACGGTGCAAAAATCAATCAGTATGCATTAATCGGTATGGGTGCAACCTTGCTCGATTATGCCGAAATTGGCGAAGGCGCAATTGTTGCAGCCGGTGCTTTGGTGCTGAGCAATACAAAAATTCCACCGTATACGCTTTGGGCAGGTGTTCCAGCCAAATTTGTAAAAGATGTTGAACCTGCACAAACCAATGAAATGAACCGAAAAATTGCACATAATTATGCGATGTATGCCGGTTGGTATAAAGAGGAAGAATAAATTAATTTTTTGAATCTTCGTTTTCCGCGGAATCTGCGAGAAAGTCTTCTTTACAAATTAAAACTCTCATCCACTTTGTATTTCCCATACATTTCTTTAACGGTGCAGCATTCCGTGTACGCATCGTGTTCAAAAAAAAGTATCTGATGTTTCTCAACTGCTTCATCTAACAAGATTTTCTTTTCGTCCATTGCTGCAATCGGATAGGTATCGTAAGCCGAAATCCACGAAACGGGAACGGTGGCTGAAATTGGAATGACATCCCCTACATAAACATAGGTTCTTAAACCAGTGTTGATATAACTCACGAGTTGTCCGACAGTATGGCCGTTATATAGACGTAATTCAACTTCAGGACAAAGATTTTGATTTTCAGTCACCAATTTAAGTTTCCCTGCTTCCTGAATCGGTAGCATATTTTCGGGAAAATAAGAATCACCTTCCCGAACATTTGGTTTTAAAAAATTTTTCCATTGTGATTCTCCTACCCAATGAGTTGCATTAGGAAAGGTGAGTTCCACCTTTGTACGGTCGGAATTGAATTTTGTGCTTCCACCGCAATGATCAAAATGCAAATGGGTCAGAACCACATCAGTTACATCTGTGGATTTGTAGCCCAGTTTGTTCAGTTCAGTTTCAAAATTTACAATTCCTTTGAAATCATAATATTTGAGATATTCCAATTGTTTATCACCTGCACCGGAATCGATCAAAATTAATTTATTCCCGGTATCAATCAGCAAACAGCGCATAGCCATTTTGCAAAAATTCTCATCATCACAAGCATATCGTTTTTGCCACACACGTTTTGGAACCACTCCGAAAATTGCACCACCATCCACATGAAAAATTCCTGCTTCTATTTTATGTAACTTCATAATTAGTATTTTATACCTTTAATTTTTTAAAACTCAGCTCTCCACGAAGCTCTTAAATTATGGACTTGACAAACTTTTTAGTACATTTGCATTTTAATAAATTTCTGCAAAAGTAAGAAAAAACATTCATTCGAAAATCGTATGCAACGAGTACATTTTATTGCCATTGGCGGAGCTGCTATGCATAACCTTGCCATTGCAATCAGCAAAAAGAATAACTTTCAGGTCACCGGATCCGACGACGAGATATTTGAACCTTCACGCAGTCGATTGAAAGAATACGGTTTATTGCCGGATGAACTTGGTTGGTTTCCCGACAGAATCCACAAAGGGCTGAGTGCTATTATTTTAGGAATGCATGCCACCGAAGACAATCCTGAACTTATTCGGGCCAAAGAACTCGGACTTAATATATATTCTTTTCCGGAATATCTTTTCCAACAAACAAGAAGCAAAACCCGCATCGTTGTAGGTGGAAGTCATGGTAAAACAACAACGACTGCCATGATTTTGTTTGTACTCAAGCAATTGAAAATTGATGCCGATTATATGGTTGGTGCCCAAATTGAAGGTTTCGACAACATGGTGAAACTTTCGTATGATTCGCGCATTGCTGTATTTGAAGGAGATGAATATCTGACTTCGCCCATTGATCGCCGTCCAAAATTTCATTTGTATAAACCTCATATTGCTGTGCTTACAGGTATTGCGTGGGATCATATTAATGTTTTTCCCACCTTTGAAAATTATGTGGAACAATTTCGTAAGTTTGTTGAATTAATGGAGGTTCAGGGTCGGCTTATATATTTTGATGGTGATGATAATTTGAATGAAATTGCCGGACATTTGCGCCGTGATATTGTTCCGTTTCCATATAATACGCCAGAATACGAAGTCAGAGATGGGATTACTTATTTGATTACCAAAAAAGGAGAAGTTCCTTTGAAAGTTTTCGGAGAACATAATTTACAAAATATGAATGCGGCTCGGTTGGCTTGCCATCAAATCGGAGTGAATGATGAACAGTTCTATTCTGTAATTTCCGAATTTCCGGGAGCTTCAAACCGATTACAAAAAATCTGTGAAACAAAAGATTCGGTTGCTTTTAAAGATTTTGCTCATTCACCATCCAAATTGAAAGCAACAGTAAAAGCTGTTAAACAGCAATATCCAGATAAAAAATTGGTGGCTTGTATGGAACTACATACATTCAGTAGTCTGACTGAAGATTTTCTACCTCAATATGCAGGTTGCATGGAGGAAGCAGATATCGCTTTTGTGTATTTCAATCCTGAAGTAATTCATCATAAACATCTGAAGGAAATAAATCCAGAACAGGTAAAAGCGGCTTTTGGTGGCAATAATCTGACTGTTTATACTGATTCAAATGAATTACAAACCAAACTCAGGAAATTGAATTATTCCAATTCGGCTTTGTTGTTGATGACTTCAGGAAATTTTTCAGGGTTAAATCTGATAGAATTTGCAGAAGAACTATTGGGGAAGAAGTAGATAGTAGGCAGTTGGTAGCTGGTAGTTGGTAGTAGGCAGTAAGAAAAAAAGTTGAAAAACATAGATTAGCACAAGTAAAAAATGACAGATAAAGAAAAACTTCTTGATAACCGATATATGCGGATGGCACGAATATGGGCTGAAAACTCGTATTGTGAAAGAAGAAAAGTGGGAGCTTTGCTGGTAAAAAACAAAATGATTATTTCCGACGGATACAATGGTACACCTTCCGGGTTTGAAAATAATTGTGAAGATGAAAACAATGTGTCTAAACCTTACGTTTTGCATGCTGAAGCAAATGCTATAAGCAAAGTGGCGCGATCGCATAACAGCAGCGATAATGCAACTTTGTATGTTACTGCTTCTCCATGTATCGAATGTTCCAAATTAATCATTCAATCAGGGATCAAGCGGGTGGTTTATGGTGAAAAATATCGCATTATGGATGGCGTTGAATTGTTGGTTCGTGCCGGAATTGAAGTTGCTTATCTCGAAAACGAAAATTTATAATGAGAATTCAAATTGATAAGAATCGTTTTATCAATGAATTAAATTTTAATAATAAAATATGAATAGAAAATATCTTTTGCTCACTGTCGTTGTGCTTTTGTCAGTGTTGAGTGGTTTGTTTTTGGGAAATCTTGTTGCTAAGCGAGCTGATTTATCGAAATTTGCCCATGTTTTTTCCAGAAACGGTGTTCACAATAAAGTGGATGAATTACTGTCAATTATCAATGCACAATATGTTGATACGGTAAATGTAAAGGAAATGACAGAGGAGCTAATGACGGATTTGGTTTCGAAACTGGATCCGCATTCAGTTTATATTCCGGCAGCTGATTTGGAAAATGTGAACAGCGAACTCGAAGGAAGTTTCAGCGGAATCGGGGTTCAATTTAATATTCAGAATGATACCATAATGATAGTTTCAGTTATTAGTGGCGGACCTTCTGAAAAAGTAGGTTTACTTGCCGGCGACAGAATTGTTCAGGTTAATGATACTGCTTTTGTCGGGAAGAAAATAACGAACGAAAAAGTAATGAAAAAACTGCGTGGACCTGCCAATACCAAAGTGAAACTTGGTGTACGGCGATATGGCACAAAGGAAATATTGAAGTATACGGTTACACGTGGTGAGATTCCTGTAAATTCAGTTGATATAGCCTATATGATTGAACCCCAGGTTGGATTTATAAAAGTGAGTAAATTCGCAGCAACTACTTATTCCGAGTTCTTGGATGCAATTGCCAAATTACGCAGCAAAGGTGCTAAAAAATACATTATCGATTTACGCGAAAATAGTGGTGGTTTCATGGATCAGGCAATTAATATGGTGAATGAATTTTTGCCCGAAGGTCGAATGATTGTTTATTCCGAAGGCAAAAATTATCCACGTTCCGAAGCAAAAGCAGATGGAAAAGGAAGTTGCATTAATGCTCCGCTGGTTGTTTTGATTGATGAATTTTCAGCTTCGGCGAGTGAAATTTTCTCAGGAGCTATTCAGGATAATGATCGTGGAATGATCGTAGGCCGACGTTCGTTTGGAAAAGGACTTGTTCAACAGCAAATGAATTTGTCGGATGGTTCGGCTATTCGGTTGACAGTTGCACGATATTACACGCCTTCAGGTCGCTGCATCCAAAAACCGTATGTAAAAGGTGATTCTCAGGATTACGAAATGGATATTTTGAACCGCTTTAAACATGGAGAGTTTGATTCTAAGGACAGTATTCATGTGAAAGATTCGTTGAAATATAAAACGGTTGGAGGAAGAACAGTTTATGGTGGTGGGGGAATTATGCCCGATTATTTTGTTCCGCGAGATACTTCCGAATATACTCCTTATTTGAACAAAATAGTAAATTACGGATATTTATATCAGTTTGCATTTCAATATGTTGATCGGAACAGAACTAAACTGAAAACAATAAAAAACTGGCAGCAAATGGAAGCTTATCTTGAAAGTCAGAATATATTGAATGAATTTGTGGCTTTTGCCAGTTCAAAAGGAGTTGTTGAGAACAAAAAGCAAATCAATATTTCAAAACGATTTATGCTCAATCAACTGGAAGCGTATATTAGTCGAAATACTTTGGGCGATTCAGGCTTTTATCCTTTACTTTATAAAGATGATAAAACAGTGACAAAGGCACTTGAAATTATCAAAACACTAAAGAAATAAAAATTAAAAGACCGGAAGCAATTGAATCGCTTCCGGTCTTTTTTTAATCTTCGTATTGAATATCAGATAATTTAATTGAAATGTCGACTCACTTTTTATTCAAAATGCAGTTATATTGTCTATCTGGTTTCAACAATACTCTAGTTATCGATACTTCTGACCATGCTAAGATTCAATCACTACTATATCCAACATTCGTTTCCTCGTCCTTTTGGACAAACTCTCACTTCATTAAATGAATGATATTGTGCGCCGTCACTTGGATTTGTAATCCCAGTTCTTTGTATACTTTGGATTTCTAATCCATAACAATTTGATAGTATCGGATTGCAAATCCTAAGAATACATACAGTTGGGATAACATATCCCAACAACGTGCAATATCATTCCCCTATTTAATAGGAACATCCGAATGGGCAGGATAACATATCCCAACAACGTGCACCATTCTTTTCTCATTTAATAGACATATCATGAAGGTCGGGAAGTAGATGTAACCACCTACTTTTCTTATCTTATTTATCAACAATTCTGATACATTGCCTTTCTACCAACACCTAAAACCAATACTTTTCATTAGGATAATATGACAAATAAAACTTACCCGTTAGTTTATTTTTTTTATATTTAAAGATCATATATGGAGGTCCTTGCCCTCCAATAACTAAATTATGTCCTGCCAATATGTTTAATGCTTCATTTTTTACTTTTTCCGTTGTTTTTCTAAGCCCAAAATTTTCTGGTTCTGTTTTGCATATAGTATCTGTAATTATCAAAACCAGCTCATTGTCGACACGTGCATAATAGGTCGGATGTAAATTATCATATTCATAATCATTTACAATGTAATTCAGAACAAATTCACCGGATGTTTTATTTATTCTCATAATTTTCATTGTGATTACCATATACTTATAATACCCGACATGTATTTGCTGATGATACTGCCATACAGCTTGCGTTATTGCTTTAACAGCATATTGATTAGTGTCCTGCACTTCGTTTTGCGAAAATGAAATGTTGGAAGATAGAAAAAAAACTATCAATAGTACGATATTTTTCATTTTCATTTTTATTTATAAGTTGGATTCGAAAGCCATGCATTTGTTTCAGCTATTGCAAAAGGATTTATACCCCGTCCTTTCGGATATACTCTCACTTCATTAAATGAATGATATTGTGCGCCGTCATTGGAATTTGTAATCCCAGTTCTTGTATTCTTTGGATTTCTAATCCATAACAATTTGAGAGGTGCTGAGTAGTAACTATATCTTTTATTGCTTTGCATTTGCAAATATAAGCATTCTTTATATTTTTAAATCATATCCTTATAACTTCGGGTCATATTATTATGGCATCGAGTCATATTATTATGGCAGCGAGTCATATCATTATGGCAGCGAGTCATATTATTATGGCATCGAGTCATATTATTATGGCAGCGACACATATCATTATGACTTCGAGTCATATTATTATGGCAGCGACACATATCATTATGGCTGCGAGTCATATCATTATGGCTTCGAGTCATATTATTATGGCTGCGAGTCATATCATTATGGCTCGGACACATATCATTATGGCTTCGAGTCATATTATTATGGCTGCGACACATGTTTTTATGGCTGAGAGTGATATCAACGGGGTCGGCAGACATAACAGGAGCTTCGACGTTCAGCTGAAGCTCCTGAAAAATAGTAGAGTTTATTTTGCAGGTGTCTCTACTTTTTGCCGGCTAAGTTTAAAGAATACAGCAATTTCGTCGTTCATTACTCCTGCTGGCGCAGGTTTGCAACCTGTGCCATTTATTTGTATATTATTTTTTCTTCGGCACGGATTGCATCAGCGCCAGCGGGGGTTATTCCATGCTACTAAGGGGGCTAAAGCCATATTGCTATACATTATTCGAAGTCCTCGAAATTTATCTTATGTGGCGTAGCCCCCTTAGTAGAAAATAAATTCATGGAAGATTCTTCCCTTATTTTTAAAATTGATTGTAGCTTGTTTGATTTCAAAATACGACATTATCATTCAATGTCGTTTAGTTAAGACCTCTCCCCAGCCTTCTCCCGAGGAGAGGGAGCTAAATTACTATCGACTGCATATATTAAACGTTGAAAAATCGGGACTAATTCAAGTCCCTCTCCTCGGGAGAGGGATTTAGGGAGAGGTCAGATGCATGAAGTTGTGCTTAACTAAACGACATTGCATTATAATTGTCATATTACTTCTATCAAAAAAACCGTTACAACATTTCTGTTACAACGGCTTTCCAATTCTGTTTTCTTATTCTGTAACCAGCAGTTTATTTGTTTTTTAAATCACATCACTGTCAGTGGCTTTTAGGTTGATGCGGTACAAATAAATTTTGTTTCCATCGCCTTAGCACTAAAACCTGTTTAATTCTTGCCTGAGAGCAGCTTTTTGTATAAACCCGATTGATTCAGGATAGTTTGTGCTGCTTTCAAATCTTTATCTGCACGCAACGAGTATCGGATTTCTCCTTTTTGGAAGTAATATCGTTTCACAATTTCCAGATTGAGTAATTCCAGAATATCTTTTTTGTTTTCTTCCAAATTTTTTGAAATATCAGGTACCAATTTAGCTTTCAAAGCTGTAAATTCATCGGCAGCACGTTTATCGAGACCTTCGTATTTAGCCATGTCAAGCAGTTGATCGTAATATTTTTCTGTTTGAGACGTGTAAGTAAACTTCTTTTCTATCAGATAATCAGTAAAAGCTTTAAAATCTTCATCCGTCAGATTAAACTCTTCCGGCGAAGCAATCGTTTTGTGTTGTTGCACAAAAAGTGTCGCGTAATCAAAATACAAGTTTTGGGCATAAATATAATAAGCTATACTAATTTTGCGGTCATCTTTGGTCAATGTGTCCGGCACAATTCCACCGCCATCACGCTCAATTCGTCCATTTCGTGTTTTAAATTCGTGTGTCAAACTATCAGGGACACGACCTACACTGCCATCATCGTTCCGGTGGCTATAATCAATTGCCTGAATGCAACGACCACTCGGAATGTAATATTTGGCAGTTGTTACTTTCAAATGTCCTCCATAATCAATTGGACGAATATTCTGAACCAATCCTTTTCCAAAAGTACGTTCGCCTACAATAAGGCCTCGATCCAGATCTTGAATGGAACCGGCTAATATTTCTGAAGCCGAAGCCGATGAACGATTGACGAGAATCATCAGTTTCAAGTCTGGGAATATAGGATCGGTAGGAGTGCGGTAGGTACGGTCGGATTCGTCGTATTTTCCTTTGGTTGTAACCACTTCTGTACCTTTCGGAACAAAATAGCCCAGAATTTTTACTGCTTCATCCACCAAACCACCACCGTTGTTCCGTAAATCAATAACCAAGGATTCAATCTGATTCTCTTTTACCAGGGTAGTGATTGCATTTTTTAATTCGAGTGAAGCACGGTCGGTAAATTCACTCAACATCACGTAGCCGGTTTTATTCTGGAGTGCAGTATAATATTTTACCGGATTTACCTGTATTTTTTCGCGCTGAAAAGTTTTTTCAATCGGTTTTTTCTCTCCCGGACGCATAAGTTTCAATTTGATAATCGTATTCGGAGTTCCTTTCAGTTGGCTGCTGACTTGGCTGACCGACATACCTGTCACTTTTTTTCCATCAATTTCCTGAATCACATCCCCTGCACGTACGTCATTCCGTTGAGCAGGCATGCCTTCATAAGGTTCCGAAACGAATACATCATTCCCTTTTTTCATAATCATCGCACCGATTCCGGCATATTCGCCGGTTGTCATAAATGTCAGATCATCCGTTTCGTCCTCAGGGATATAAACCGTGTATGGATCCAGTTTTTGAAGCATGTCATCGATGGTGGATTTCATCATTTTATCATAATTCAATGTATCCACATAATTCAAATCGAGTTCACGAAAAACTGAATTGAAAATATTCAGATTTTTACTGATTCTGAAACTTTTTTGATCGGCATCAGTGTTTCCATAGACAACAGTACTCAGAAAAATAAGAAGTAACGTCAGTCGAAATATTTTTTTCATCTACTATATTATTAATTTATTGTTTTATATAATTACCACATTAGCACATTATCAAATCACTACATTTGGAGGTAAAAAAGCAGAAATGTCTTTGCCAAATGATATCAAATCGCGTGCAACAGTCGAAGAAATATAGGAATATTCAGCTTCGGTGAATAAAATAACCGTTTCAACGCCGGTTAATTTTCGGTTGGCATCGGCTATGGTTCGTTCGTATTCAAAATCACCTACTGAACGCAAACCTCTGAGAACAAAACCTGCATCGACCAAGGTTGCAAAATCAACAGTCAAGCTATTATAAGATTGAACTTTAACGCGTGGCTCATTTTTAAAAGCCTGTTCAATTAATTCAATTCTCTTTTCGATTGAGAAAAGTGTTTTCTTTTGAAAATTGACACCGATTCCAATAACAATTTCGTCGAAAATTGTCAGTCCACGCACCACAATGCTGTAATGACCGATGGTAAATGGATCAAAAGTTCCAGGAAAAATAGCTCGTTTCATACCAAAGTTTTGAATTTTGTTCAATATTTGCAATTGAAGATAAGTCTAAAAAGAATTGGTTGCTCGGAAATAAATTTGAAAATCAGTATATTTCAAATGAATAAGTAATTTTCATAAAGAATTATGAATTAAAGTGCTACAAAGATATAAAAATTTAATGTTGAGTATTAAATTCAAACTGATATGTTACATTTTTTTGTTATTCATGCAGTTTATTTCAAGTGACCCCTTATCTTTGTACAGGTTAAAAACAGTATATTCAATTTATTTGTTCATATGAATTATCGTAGTTTCATCGTTATTATATTGCTTTGGGGAGGATTTTTCTGTTCTTCAGTTTTTTCGATTCAAGACGTTGTTTCGTTTCCAATACCGGCTAAAGTCAAATTTGCAGAACAAACTATTTCGTTGGAACGTTATGATATGCGTGAACGTTTTGACAGGGAGCAAATTGTGATAGCTTATAATCATTCCAATTCATTGCTCCAAT
>JBBRTR010000066.1:0-16744 GCA_038244215.1 Bacteroidales bacterium | reverse complement strand
TTCCTTGCATCTGATCTTTCCAGCTATGTAAGTGGGCAAGTAATCAATGTTTGTGGTGGAATGAACACCTAATCACTTAAACCCCTAAATCCCTGCCCCCTAACCCCCTAAAGGGGGAATAAAAGTGGGGACTTAAATACAGACGCTTCGAAGAAATTTGGAGCGTTTTTTATATGCATAGGAGCTGTTTTTACAATACTGCCGAATGATTAAGCAATAATTCATTACAAACTAAATATTTATACCTGATAAACTAATAAATTCAACAAGATGTTTTATATTTGTACTGTACATATTAGTTATTCAATATTTACTTCTTAAATATATAAACTGTACAGTACAGTCATTTAAAAAGTTGAAATAAAATAGAAACAGTGCTGACTTTTTCATTAGTTACACCGTACTAATTAATTAAATATTCAGGAAGAATTACATAAATCAAACTGAAGTATGAGTATACAATACAAAATGATGGGTAAAAATGATAATTTGAACCCTGAAGAACTGAAGAAAAAAGGTTATTACCCGGTTGTGGTACGGAAGAAAACCATTGGAATTGAAGAACTTGCCGAGCGAGCTGCGACCAAATGTAGCCTGAACTCGTTTGAAATGGAAATGGCAATAAAAGTCACTCTGCAAGCCATTAAAGATGAGTTACTTGAAAGTAATAACGTTTGTCTCGAAGGTTTTGGAACCTTCTCACTGAAAGCAGAAAGCCGTAACGTAGAAACTCCAGCCGAAATCCGTGCTGAATCTATCACGGTAAAGAAACTATCCTTTAAGCATTCACCCATTCTGATAAAGGAAATGAGAAAAGCTGTATTTGTGAAATATCGGGATGAAAAATAAGAATGGTATTTTGATTATCATGCATATAATTGATGGTTTAATCTTTTTTGCCCATTCTCAATTAGTTGTAAAAATAACATCGTTTACACCTTGTCATTTAATTAAAACATTCTATCTTTGCACAAAGCAAAAAAAACTATTTGGAAAACAGACAGATGATTTTCAACATATTCAAAAAAAATAATAGGCAGTTGTAATATAAATAGTCTAAAAACGAATTTCTATGCCAACTTTATCAATGTTTTTTGGGATTATTATCAGAATGTTTTATGCACCAAAAGAACATAATCCACCTCATATTCATGTTTATTATCAAGATTCAATAGCAGTTGTTAACATCTTGAATTGTGAGTTAATTGACGGGGAATTGCCTGTCAGACAAATGCGGATGGTGCTTGCGTGGATAGAAATACATCAAGAAGAATTGATGGCGGATTGGAAATTGTGCCAGAATGGTGAAAAACCTTTTACTATTGAACCTTTAAAATAAATGAGTATGTATTTAGCTGTTAAAAGTGTACAACCTGCTCCAAATTACCAACTAATTCTTACATTTGAGAATGGAGAGATACGGCAGTTTGATATGAATCCATATTTGAACATGGGAATTTTTCAAGAATTAAGTGACATTCAACTTTTTAATACCGTGAAAGTGAGCTTTGACAGCATCAAATGGGATAACCAAGCTGATTTAGATCCTGAAATGCTATATAAAGAAAGTAAAATAATTCAGCATTCAATTGCCAGTGAACCAACGAGTAAATACGATTTAAAAAACAAAAATAATAACAATCAAATAAAAAATCAATAAATCACAGTACAGACGCGGCATGCCACATCTCTACAACATTTTCAACATTTTATAAATAGCATTCTGCTATTGTTCGTGCGCTGGAAACCTAGGAAATTTCTTTAAGCGAATATAGTGATAGATACAATGAGCAAAATGCTCGTGCCAAAGTGGCGCGGGCTTTTTGACTTATCATCACTATATGGCTTCCTAGGGCCACCAGCGCGGATAAGAAATTAGTTCGCGCTTTTTGCGTTTGGATGTTTCTTATTACTTCCCCGAATAATGGCTGATGAAATCAAAAGCCATGATAACAAAAGACAACTTCACGAGATTACTTACGGATTTAGGGTTTACCAAACAAAACAATTCTTATCGAACTATCAAAGCAAATATTCAAGAAGATATTGTTTCTGAAGTAAACGAAGATGAAATTTACGTCAAGAAATTTCATTTACAAAATTGTGAACTTAAAGTTGACTTTGCAAATAAAGAGCTTATTTATCCAACCGGATTAATAGCTAATCGTGAAACTACAAAAAGCTTTTCCCAAAATGAAAATTTTGTTGTGTTTGAATGTGTTTGTCGGCTTTTGCAGCAAGGTTACAGTCCAACTCATATTGAACTCGAAAAACCAATGCCCGGCGGTCATCACGATACAGGTGGATTTTGCGATATAATTATTAAAGACAACAACGATAAGCCTTATTTGCTGATAGAATGTAAAACAGCTGGAAAAGAGTTTGATGATGCTTGGAGAAGGATGAATTCAGATGGCGGTCAACTGTTCAACTATTACAATTCTTATCGACAAGCAGAATATCTTTGCTTATATGCTTGTGATTTTGAGGAAAATCAAGCCAACTATTTTTCTCATATTGTTTCGATGAAAGACAATGAAGAATATCTTTTATCGGATAAAAAGTTGTTGAGTTTCAAAAAAGTACAAGATGAAAATGGCGGAAAAGGCGACTATTTTAAAGTATGGAAAGAAACCTATCAACAAGATTTTGCAACAAGAGGAATCTTTGAGCCGAATATTGCTGCTTACCATGTTGGAAGGCAAAAATACAATGTCAACAATTTACAGGAAGTTGATAATAATGCCATTCAGAAAAAATACCATGAGTTTGCAACAATTCTTCGCCAGCACAATGTTTCAGGGCGTGAAAATGCATTTGACAAATTAGTCAATCTATTTCTGGCTAAAATTGTTGATGAAACAAATAATCCTAATGAGTTGATGTTCTACTGGAAAGGGGCTGCATTCGATGATTATTTCAACTTTCAGGATCGATTGCAAAAAATGTATAAAGATGGAATGCAAAAATTCTTAGGTGAAACGGTTACGTATATCGACAATGAGACAATCAAAGAAACTTTCCATTTGTTTAAGAATGACCCTGACGCTACCCGAGATAAGATTCTTGAATATTTTCGTCAATTGAAATTCTTTACCAATAACGATTTCGCTTTTCTGGATGTACATAACGAGCAACTATTTTTTCAAAATGCCATTATTCTGAAAAAGATTGTTCAAATGCTACAGGATATAAGGCTTAAAACAAAAGAGCAAAATCAATTTTTGGGAGATTTGTTTGAGGGATTTCTTGACCAAGGTGTAAAACAAAGTGAAGGTCAATTTTTCACTCCAATGC
Organism: Bacteroidales bacterium; assembly: GCA_038244215.1. Taxonomy (GTDB): domain Bacteria; phylum Bacteroidota; class Bacteroidia; order Bacteroidales; family Paludibacteraceae; genus Paludibacter. The sequence goes on along the minus strand of JBBRTR010000066.1, from coordinate 13,447 downwards.
CTATTGTGAAGTTCTTGATTTCGGCTTTACCCCTTGAAAACCTGATTAAAAACAGCGTAGAAATACCAAAAGCAATAGATTATGCTTGTGGTGCAGGACACTTTCTGAACGAGTATGCTCAACAGATAAAACCTTTTGTAAAAGAACACAAAGCGGTTGAAATAGGAAATTATTATGCTGAAATAACGGGTATTGAAAAAGAATACCGATTATCGAAAGTAGCAAAGGTGTCGGCATTTATGTATGGACAAGACGAGATTAAAATTATATACAGCGATGCGTTGGCTCAGAATACGGGTGTAAAAGATAACTCCTATTCTGTATTGGTTGCGAACCCACCTTACAGTGTAAAAGGCTTTTTGGAAACTTTATCGGAAGAAGATCGTAATCGGTTTGAATTGATAAAAGCTATTGACAGCAAACAAATTATTAGCAATAATTCCATTGAAACTTTCTTTATTGAACGTGCTAAACAATTGCTTATAAGCGGTGGTGTGGCAGCCATCGTATTACCAATCTCTATCTTGAACAAAGGCAATATCTATATAAAGTGTCGAGAGATTATACTGAAATATTTTGATATAGTAGCGATTGCAGAATTCGGCAGTGGTACATTCGGTAAAACCGGAACAAGTACGGTAACGCTATTCCTTCGTCGTAAAACTGATCATCCTGATATGGCAGAACATTTGCAGAATAGAGTGGACGCTTGGTTTAAAAATGATTTTAGTAAAGATGAAGTGTTTGAAGACAGCCATTTATTGAATGAATACTGCAACCATACTACTATCAGCATAGTAGATTATAAAACGCTTCTATGCAGTACGCCAAACAATGCACTTTTAGCAACTGATATTTTCAAAGAATACCGCAAGGCATTGGAAGATGACACCAAAGCTAAAAACATTAAGAAAAAGCGAATTACCACTAGCTATACAGAAGAAAATAAGCAAACCGAACTCAAGAAATATATATTGGAAGCAATGCTTGCAACTGAAAAAGAAAAGGTGTATTATTATCTATTGGCAGTTAGCAATCCACAACAAACACTAATCATTAAAAGTCCTAATGATAATAAAGAAGATAAAGCTAGTAAACGAATTAAAAAGTTTCTTGGCTATGAATGGAGTGGGGCAAAGGGTAGTGAAGGGATTAAATATATTGGATCAAAAGTTTCAGACGATGAAGATGAAACTATATCACGACTTAAAGGAATAGAAGGTATAAAAACACCATTATTTAATCCTGCCAACTTATATGATGACGAAAAAATAAACACATTTATACGCCAGAATTTCAACAAAGAAACAATTCAAATTCCAGACTCACTTAAAGATTTTGTTTCATTGAACTCTTTAGTCAATTTGATAGATTTTTCAAGAGTAAGTTTTGATAAAACGATATTAACTTCAGCAATAAAAAATATTGAAATTGAAAGTAAATATTCACTAGAGAAGTTAGGGAACATTGCTCCATACATTACAGCCAAAATAGGCTTAAACACCATTAATGTAGAAGATTATATAACAACTGATAATTTATTACAAAATAGGGCAGGAATAATAACATATGAGGGCACACCAAATATTGATAGAATAACAGAATATAAGACAAATGATATTCTTATTTCAAACATCCGACCATATCTAAAAAAGATTTGGTTTGCAAGTAAAGATGGAGGTTGTTCAAATGACATCTTAGTTTTTAGAAGTAAAGATCCCAGTTGCTTGCCTTATTTTTTATTTAATATTTTATGTCAAGATTCATTTTTTGAGTTTATGATGGACAACAAAAAGGGAACGAAAATGCCTCGTGGAAATAAGGACATAATACCTAGCTTTCCGTTTGCACTTCCCCCTCTCGATATTCAGTTACAAATTATCACAGAATGCAAGAGAGTTGATATAGAATATAATACCAGTCATATGAGCATTGAGAAGAGCAAAGAAAAAATAGAAGAACTGTATACATCTGCATATAATGAATCAAATCAAATATTAAAACTAAGCAATAACGAAACTTTTGAGATTTCGATTGGGCGGCGTATTGTTGAAACGGAACTTGTCGATAATGGCAAAATTCCAGTTTATAGTGCCAATGTGTTTGAATCATTTGGGAAAATAAATAAGTTACTTATTGAGGATTTTTCAAAGCCATCAGTTATTTGGGGTATAGATGGTGACTGGATGGTTAATCAGATTCCCGCAAATCAACAGTTTTATCCAACAGATCATTGTGGAGTGTTGCGTGTGAAAAATAATGAAGTTTTACCCCATTATTTGATGTGGGCATTAAACAAAGCTGGTAGTGAAGTAAGATTCAATAGAAGTCACAGAGCATCAATTGACAGGGTAAGTGCTTTATCCATAAAAGTTCCACCATTATCAATCCAGCAAGAAATAGTAATAAAAATAGAATCCTACGAAGCAGAAATAGCAAAAGCGAAACAGGTTATTGAAAGTACCCCAGCCCGCAAGCAAACTATATTGGATAAGTGGTTGAAAGAATAATTTAATTTATTAACACCTTACAGGTTTTCAAAACCTCTGAGGTGTGAGAAGTTTTAACCCTGTCAGCGTGCTTGCACCTGACAGAGGTTATTGAAGAAGAAAACCTCCGAAACTTATTCAGCTTACTGTCTTTTACTAATAAGATTACGAATTAGTTGGTTGAAAGGAACTTGTTAAGCCAAAGGTCCCTCTCCATTTGGAGATGGCTATGTTGAGTTTTTATCCGGTAAATCCTATGGCACCAGCAATAGCATTTATGCATCTCAGCAACTCAAACAGAACAATATCGGCTTCCTGAGTTTTTTCTTCTGAAATTAATGTGCGCCATTTTGCTAATAAATAAACCTGTTGGCGATGCAAAGGTTCCATTGCTTCCGACCGTAACAAGGTTGAATAATAATGATTTTCGCGCCTTTCGGAAATGGGGCGAATTAATAAAACATCAATCATTCGGCGTGTACGGTTCAATTCATCAGCCAGCTTATTGAAAATCAGATCGCTTCCCGGAACATCGGCAGCCAAATTTGCATATTCCTTAAAGATATTTTCGTCGGACGATGCCAAACTCGAATCAACATTTGTCAATACATAACGTATAAACGGATCTGTTTTAACTGCTTTGAGAAGTCGTTCAAATTTAAGTGGTTCGTTTTGGTATAATCTTTCGAGCGTGGTTCCGACTCCGTACCAGCTCGTTATATTAAACCGGCACTGACTCCAGCTAAAAACCCATGGAATAGCACGTAAATCGGACAAAGTACGTGTCCCGGTTCGGCGCGTAGGCCGACTGCCAATTTTACTTTGCTCAATGGCATCAATCGGTGTTGCTTTTTCATAAAACCGTATAAATTCCGGTTGTTGGATTAATTCATTATACACTTTCATGCTTTCGGTGGCTAAATAATCCAGTTCTTCCGAAAGTTCGTGCCTGTGATTTTGGCTGTTTTGGTTCAACAAAGTAGCTGCCAGCGTACCAGAAGTCAACAATTCGATATTATAAACAGCATTGTTTTTATTTGCATATTTCCGTTCAATGGTTTCTCCCTGTTCTGTCAACCGAATATCGCCATTCACCGAACCCGGAGGCAAAGCTTTCAGAAACCAGTGTGTCGGTCCTGCACCGCGGCTTATGGAACCCCCCTTTCCATGAAAAAAACGGATATTTACCTTATGTTTTTTAGCAATTTCAATCAGCTGGCTTTGTGCAACATATAAAAACCATTGACTTGCGAAAATTCCTCCATCCTTATTGCTATCGCTGTAGCCAATCATAATCTCTTGCACCGGAATACTTTTTCCGGTTCGTTTCTGTTGAAGTTTCAGACTGTTTTTGGTAACCGGATGGGATAGAAATGTATCCATAATTTCAGAACAGTTCTGCAAATCTTCAATAGTTTCGAACAGTGGAACAACAGGTAATTGAGAAGCAAGTCCATCCGGAGTGTTAATCATTAAACCAGCTTCGCGTTCAAGTAGATAGACAAGCAGTAAATCGGAAATATTGCGTGACATACTCACGATAATAGAACCCATGGCTTCGTCACCATATTTTCGAATGTGTTTATTTACAACCCGAAAGCAATCGATGCTTGCTTTGGCTTCGGGTTGAAGTTCTGTTCCGGGCAAAGTAAACGGTCGGCTTGAATTTAATTCGAGGTTTATAAATTCCAGCTTTTTTGTATGATCTGACAACAAAAATGCATCGCCATCCAGTTGTGCAGCATTCATTAGTTGCGATAAAGCAATTTCATTAAACCTACTGGTTTGGCGAATATCCAGTTTGGCCAAATGAAATCCAAATGTTGAAATGACGCGAATCGCCTCATTCATATCGGTATAGGCAATTTCGGAAGCACCAAAATAAATTAGACTCCGCTTCAGTAAATATAAATCTGAAATTAGTTCTGCCGGTAAACGGTAACTCAGATCATCATTTGAAGTTATATTCGTAGAAAAATCTTCCGGTAATTTTGCCAGTATAAAATCCAGAAACTGTTTGAAAATTTCGTTTTTGTATTTTAGTTTAAAATTGCCCTGCTTTTCTTTCAGTTCATTGTGTACATGTGCATACCGTTTCTGAAATTCAGGAGTCAACTGATTCATAGTAAGATTAAAACTCAAGTTTTTCTGTAAAATCAATATTTCTTTTCTAACTACTTTAAAAGCATTCTCACGGAGTTTAAGCAGTGTTTTAGCTGTTACTTCAGCCGTAACAAGCGGATGACCATCCCGGTCCCCTCCTACCCAATTGCCGAAGGTTATTTTAGGAAAACTATCGGCATGGCGAATCAGTTCCTGATCGAATCCCGCATCTTGCCAGGCCTGAATGAGGTGGCTGTCATGCAATTTTATCACTTCAGGAAAAACATGTGTCAGATAATGGGTAATATTGTCGAGTTCGGAACTGACATCAGGTTTTTCGGTATAAATATCGGATGTTCGCCAAATGCGGTGTAAAGCAATTTTGATATTTCTGCGAATCTCCAGTTGTTCCGTTTTACTGTACATTTTATTTTCACGCTTGACAACCAACAAATACAGATTGCGCAAATGTTCGAGCATGACGGTTCGTTTGGCTTCGGTAGGATGTGCGGTCAACACAGGTTCGACATGAATGTCAGTCAGTTTGGAAACAATTTCCGAGGCTGTAAATCCTTTTGCTTTAAGTTGTTCAAGATTGTTGGACCATAAACCATTAATAGCTGCCATGCCGTTTTCATCTTCACGTTTTCGCCTATTCTGAACTGCGCCATTTACTTCTGCAATATTAAGTAATTGAAAACAAGTGGAATAGAGTTGAAGATGTTTTTCAGTGAAAGGCTTATCACCATAGCTGTTATTTTTTGAAATCCAGGGTATTTCATTGGCCAGTTCGGTTTCACCCGATTCAATCATCACTTCTTTCAGACAGTTTAAAAGAAATTCTAAATCGTCGTAAACCTTTGGCAGTTTTTCCTGAACCAGTTTTAATGTACTCATACTTTTTTCAATTTATTAATGAAACAGTTTTGCATTTTATTTTGTTTACTTAAATTGAAAACTTGCCTGATTTTAAAATATCGATAGCTAATAATTAGTATTTGAATGGCTGTTATCTGACATACTTCTTTTATTTTTAGCTTTTAATTTCATTTTTAAAAAGAAAAAACAATATCTTTGAAAAACTTTAAATCTTATATTCTGTTTTTATTATTTTGAACAGTGTACCGATTTACAGAGCGACTGCTTATGAAAACATTTTTATTCAACATACTGGTTATCGTATTATTCTTTGGAAGTATTCTCCTTTTACATGCACAGGATAAAATCTTACCCAATCGCTTTACAATGATTGATAAACAAAATCCCGTTCAACCACAACGAACTCATAAGGCACTCATACTGAATAATTACGATTTGAAATACCACCGCTTCTTCTGGTATATCGACCCTGCGCAACGTTATATTTCCGGTTCAGTGACTTCATATTTCACTGCCACTTCATCACTAATGAATAACATTCAGTTTGAAATGAGTGATTCATTGACTACTGATTCAGTCTTTTATGTCGGAAAAAAGACCGCATTCACCCACACAGACAATTCACTTTCAATTTCCCTTGATCCACCCATTGCCAATGGAAATTTGGATTCAGTCTCTGTTTTTTATCATGGCGTTCCACCATCAACCGGTTTTGGATCATTTAATAGTTATATTCACAATGGAATTCCCGGGATATCTACGCTTTCGGAACCCTATGGTGCATCGGATTGGTGGCCTTCCAAAAATGATCTGACCGACAAAATCGATTCAATAGATGTTTATGTAGTTATGCCCAGTGGGAATCATGCAGCGAGTAATGGCATATTGGTATCTGAAAGACCGTATGGAAACGGCATAGTTATCGACCATTGGAAGCATCGTTATCCGATTGCATCTTATCTTATTTGTGTGGCTGTAACTAACTATGCCCGCTATTCCGATTATTATGTAAGTGGAAAAGATTCACTCCGAATTATGAATTATGTTTATCCTGAAGATTCTGTGGCATTCAGCACAATAACTCCTGTCGATGTGAAAATAATGGGATTGTACGAACAATATTTTGGCCCCTACCCTTTTTGGAAAGAAAAATATGGTCATACCGAATGTAATATTGGAGGCGGTATGGAACACCAAACAATGACTTTTCTTGGGCCAAATGCTTTTAATTTTTACACATTAGGTCACGAATTGGGGCATCATTGGTTTGGCGATATGGTAACTTGTGGGAGCTGGGAAGATATTTGGCTGAACGAAGGATTTGCCACTTTTAGTCTTGGGTTAGCATACCAGTATCTATTTGACACGAACTATTGGTATAACATTTACTATCAGGGACTCCGAAATGATGTAATTACTCAGCCTCAGGGTTCGGTATTTTGTAATGATACGACGAGTGTACCAAGGATATTCAATAGCACCCTTTCGTATAGTAAAGGAGCTTATCTTCTTCACATGTTACGCTGGAAGCTGGGCGATACCGATTTCTTTCAGGCTGTACGTAATTATCTGAATGATCCTACATTGAAATACAGTTTTGCTCGTACCGCCGACCTGAAACGACATTTGGAGCTACAATCGGGCAAAGACCTTACTAACTTCTTTACCGAATGGTTTTATGGTTCGGGCATTCCGATTTACAATACCGAAGTTGATCAGCTGCCTGATTTAAAAACAAAAGTAATTATTAATCAAACACAGTTTAACAGTGATGTGAGTTTCTATCAAATGGTTATTCCCATCAAATTTTTTGGTGCCGGAAAAGATAGCACTGTTGTTTTTGATCATACTTATTCAGGACAGACATTTGATTTTAATCCCGGTTTTCGTATCGATAGTGTTAGCTTTGATCCTCAGAATAAAATATTATATTATTCCAAAACAATAACCCTCAATCAGCTGACGGCAAATCAGGACATTCCGGCAAACAAGGTTATTATCTCTCCTAATCCGGCAAAAGACATCCTGCGTATAAACCAGAATTCAGACGTTCTGAATTATGTTCAAATATTTGATTTGAATGGAAAACAGCAAATCAGCATCCTTTTGAAACAGAGTGACAACCTTCTTGAACTCGATATTCATACTCTTCAGCCCGGCATGTATATTCTCAAAGCAGGAACACAGGACTGGGTGTTAACAAAGAAGTTTATCGTGACAAAATAAAACCCGCAATAAGTATTTACTTACAGCGGGTTTTAATCCTTTTATATTTATTCAAACTTTTCTATAGTTTGAATTACTTTTTCACTTTGTCCGAAGAACTATTTTTCAAAAGTCACAACAAATTCAACACGTCTGTTCATGGCTCTACCAGTCGTTGTTTTGTTACTTGCAACCGGTTTATTATATCCATATCCTTCTGAAGTAATACGATTTTCAGCTACACCTTTTTCAATAAGATACGCACGAACTGCAGCAGCACGACTTTTTGAAAGAGCGATGTTATAGTCATTTCCTCCTACATTATCGGTATGACCCTGAACTTCTATAAGATACGTAGGATTAAGAATCAGAATATTCGCAATTTGATTTAATATTGGATACGAAAATGGTTTGATATCCGATTTCCCTGTTTGAAATTGAATTCCATGTAATGCTTTTTGAAATAAAGTTTTTACCTCTTTCTTCACTTCAGGACAGCCATTGTTCGATACTAGACCAGGTGTGTTAGGACATTTATCCAGGTAATCTGGAACGCCATCACCATCTGAATCTAACGGACAGCCTTTAGCATCAACCTGAATATTCCTAGGTGTGTCGGGGCATTTATCCAAATCATCTGGAATGCCATCACCATCTGCATCATTTTTAAGCACACAACCAGTAGCATCTACTTTCGAACCTGCAGGAGTATCGGGACATTTATCAAGATAATCGGCAACACCATCACCATCTGTGTCAAGTGCACAACCGCTTGCATCAACTTTCACACCAGCCGGAGTATTTGGACATTTATCCAGATAATCAGCAACGCCATCACCATCTAAATCTCTTGGACAACCATTTTCATCAACATTTACACCTTTAGGAGTATTCGGGCATTTATCCAGATAATCTGGAACGCCATCTTTATCTTCATCGGTTGGACAACCTTTGGAATCAACATTTGCTCCTTTTGGAGTATCGGCACATTGATCTAAATAATCGGCAACACCATCACCATCGGTATCCACTGGGCAACCAAATTTATCAACGACAACATTTATAGGAGTATCCGGACATTTATCATTTCTGTCTGAAACACCATCATTATCCGTATCTTTTGCTTTTCCAAAATTTATAATCAAACTGAAAACATGCTCACCATATGCATCGTATCCCTTTTTTTCATAAGGATGAGCAGGAGTTCCGAAATACGTATTTGTTTCTGAACCACTTATGTTCTGATCATGTACATCGCTGTTTGTCAGATTGTAGATATATTGATATTGAATTGCGAATCCATTGGTAATCTGATATTTTAAACCAGCGCCAAGCGGAACGATGATGTCGACATCACCTGTTATAATTGTCGGAACGACGCTTGGGGTTCTCGAATATTTATCCATATACTGTGCCATACCAATCCCTGCTGTAAGGAACGGAGAAAATCTCGAGTTCGCTTTAAACATGTATCCGTTGTTTAATTTGTATTTAAAAAACAAAGAACCATCCCCTTTTGCACCATTAAAATTATTAATTACATCATGATAATAACCGTAACTACCATAACTACCACGTACACCGATATCGAATGACTTTGATAAATAATAGGACAATGTCAAACCACCTGCCGGATACAATGATTGCTTGAAATCAAATACACCATTCCCATAATCACCGTTATATTCGGTTTTTGCAATGTTCAAACCAATTGCAAACTTACTGTCCATTGTCTGTGCAAATGTAAATTGCGAGACAACAAACAATGCCATTAATAGTAAATTTCGATTCTTCATATTTCGTTTTTTTTTATTTGTGAATACATTTTCACTTTGCAAAGTTCTGCAAAATAAAAAACAAAAGTGTTACATTTTTCTCTAAAAAAGTTACATAATTCACACTTTTCGTTAACTAGTTTCTTTTATTAACCCCTGATCTAACTTAAAATTTCAGTAAATGTAATTTTAGAAACCAAATCCAATTTAGAATGTTTTTGAACATACCAATTAAGGTAGTAATGATTCTGCGTTTAAGGACTGAACATATTATTTAAATTTTGGTTTTAAAGAATAACGGTCAAATTGAAATTATAAGTCATGGAGTATATTTTAGAACTTACCGGAATTAAAAAATCATTTAAAGATGTCCGGGCAGTAAAAGGTGTGGATTTACGCATAACGTCCGGTGAGTATGTAGGTTTGCTTGGTCCGAACGGAGCAGGGAAAACCACTCTTGTTGAAATGATTGAAGGCTTGCAGCAACCTGATGAGGGTGTGATTAAAATTGCCGGTAAATCATGGAAATCCAATCAAAGTGAATTACATAAAATCATTGGACTATCGTTGCAGGAAACCAAATTCATGGATCGTCTCACCGTGTTTGAAACCACACAACTATTTGCCAGCTTTTATAATCTCGAAAACAACCGGGTTAATGAAGTGATCGAACTGGTTGAACTGCAGGACAAGAAAAAAGCATTCGTCAATAATCTCTCGGGTGGACAACGGCAACGGTTGGCATTGGGAATCTCTTTACTCAACAAACCACTCATTCTGCTTCTCGACGAACCAACTACCGGACTCGATCCTCATGCACGAAGAGGAATGTGGGCAATTCTGAAGAATCTGAAAGATGAAAAACAAACATCACTCATTCTAACTACTCACTATATGGACGAAGCCGAATACCTCTGCGATCGCATTATCATTATGGATCAGGGAGATATCCTGGCCGATAACACGCTGGAAAAACTCCTTGAAAAGTACGATGGAGCTCACAATCTGGATGAATTGTTTATCAACATGACAGGAAGGCATTTGTATGATTGAAATAGAACCAAGATTATAGAACCAAGAGCCAAGACACTCATTGAACCAATTAACCAGTTAACAGATTAACTAATTAACTAATAATGAACAACCAACTATACCGACTCATTGTCGCTCATCTGAAAGAAATTATCCGCGAGCCGGCTGTTCTGTTCTGGGGTCTCGGTTTTCCAATTCTAATGGCTTGGGGACTGGGAATTGCCTTTTCGGTTAAAAAGGAAATGAACAGTGAGATTGCCGTAATCCGACAGACCGAATCCAGTTCGAATCCAAAATCTGTTCTTAAAGATGTATTCGAACATTTCCCTGACAAAAATAAGAATGACTTCAAACTCACACTCATCAATGAAAAACTTGGTAACATTAATCTTACCTTTCATGAATGTACAACAGAAGAAGCACAAGTACTTATGAAAAAAGGGACTGTTAATCTGATTGTTGAAAACGCAAACAACAAAACGGTCTATTATTTCGATCCCGCAAACTCTGAAGCACAATTGCTGTATCAATTGATCAAAGGAGTGGTTTACAATGGTAGCGGATATTATTCTTCGCATCAGGATGAAATAAAACCGCTGAATGTTGCCGGAACACGCTATATCGATTTTCTGATTCCGGGATTGATTGCCATGGGTATTATGCTATCATCAACCTGGGGAATCAGTTACACACTCATCGAACGGCGTTCAAAAAAACTACTGCGCAGGATGGTTGCCACTCCCATGAAAAAATCAAATCTGTTGATTGGTCTTATAACTGCCCGTTTCAGTATGAATTTTGTCGAAGCAATTCTGCTCTTTTTCTTTTCGTGGTTGTATTTCGACATTCATATTCAGGGAAGTATCTTAGCTTTACTTCTGCTTTTTATTGCAGGAAATATTGCATTTGCAGGAATATCGGTTCTAATTTCGTCGCACACTTCCAATACGGAAGTTGGTAATGGTCTGATAAATGCCATAGTTACACCCATGATGATTGTTTCGGGGATTTTCTTCAGCTATCAGCATTTTCCGGAATGGATTTTACCCATTATCCGTAATCTACCGTTAACCATACTTGCCGATGGTGTCAGGAGCGTCTTTAATGAAGGAGCTGGCTTATTACAAGTCTGGTATCAAGTACTTGTACTTTCCATCACCGGGATTATCACCTTTATTGTCGGACTGAAAATATTCAAGTGGTATTGAGATAAATGATATAGTTGGTGTTTATTTATTGGTCATTTGATGGGTTGAGGAGTTACTCAAAGCATTGTTTATCAAGAATAATAACGACTATCTACCTTCTCTAGTGTCTGAAAGTAAACTACTCAACTAAAAGTCTTACAGCTTTATAACTGAGATTAAGTAAATCGAATAATTTTTTGTTCATCAGCAAATAATTGGTCAAATGCTTGAATAATAGGTAAATATTGAGTATTTTTGATGACAAATGAAAACAAACCCTCAAAGATTCGTAAAATGAGAAAAAGATTCGAAGCTCAACTTCGTATTGGAAGCACACCAATTTCAGAAATAAGGATACCTTTAAAAAGTCGTGATGAATATATATGTATTTCCGGTCTTTTTGTTCGTTGGCAGAAGAATGAAATGCAAATTAAGACAATTTAATACAAATAATTCAAATAAATCTATTTGATTCTTTTCACTAATTTAATTTGCTGATAAATCATTCTTGTTAATAATTATTAATTTAAATATGAATATTGAATAATTTTGTATTTTTGAAGTCGTATTAAAGTTCCTAAATTAAACTAATATATTTTATTTTCAACGATTTTACCAAAACGCTCAAATAGAGATTATTTTAGTCACTAATTATAATATTACTGTCATGAAAAAAACACTTATCACAATTGCTGCAACATTAGCTGTTCTGATTGCGGGATTATTTATTTACATTGAATCTGGCGCTTACGATATTAGCCAACTGACACCTCACAATGGACTCACACGGAAAATTATCGGAATTACAACTCATAATTCCATCCGAAAAAGAATGAAAGACATCGCAGTACCGACAAATCTGAAAGATTCATCCGTACTTGTAACAGGCTTTAAACATTACAATGAAATGTGTGTGATATGTCATGGTGCTCCCGGTATTGATCGCAGTGAAATGGCCCGAGGTTTATATCCCAAACCTCCACTCCTTTACAAACATGGTGAAGAAGATGCAGCTCAGGAATTCTTCTGGATTATCAAAAACGGGATCAAAATGACGAGTATGCCGGCGTTTGAACCGACTCATAATGACAACGAAATATGGGCTATGGCAGGGTTTGTAACTCAGAAATTGGCCAAAATGACTCCTGAAGAATACCAGGAATGGATAAAAAAATATATAGAAAAAGATTCAAATTCGACTGAACCACATTCTTTGATGAAAATTGAAAAGACATTGCTTGATATAAAGTAAAAAATAAAAAAGTCAAAAGTTCTAAAAGTTAGAATTTCGGACTTTTTTTATTCTTTCCTGCCGGATACAAATTCTTTCAGTCTTTCTTCCAGTAATTCCATTTGATTCATTCTCACAAACGAAACGCAGGCACGGAGTCCATTGGGGTTTTCGCTACCCGTAATAGCCAACGAAATGGCACTGATTCCATAGTACAAAAATTCTTTCATCAATATCGCACTAGTCATTCCGGGAAATGCAATCGTAAAATAAAAACCATCAGCAAGCTCACCGTCTTCATCGTTGTAAACAATATAGAAACCGTATTTCAGGAATAATTGTTTCATGATCCGAGCCTTTTCACCATAGGGATGAAGTTCGCTAATAAAATCAAACTTACCTTCGTTGGCGGCTTTCAAGAGTTCAGCTAAAGCATATTGCGCAGAATGGGAAGTTCCGGCAGTTGTGGCATAAAGTACGCCATACACCATAAAATTACTCAACACATCACTTGTAAAATACTTTTTCAAATTCGGATAATGGCGA
>JBBRTR010000065.1:0-16824 GCA_038244215.1 Bacteroidales bacterium | reverse complement strand
TAACTTGTTCGCTTACAAAGTTTTCTGACGCAATCAACTCAATTCCTTTCAATTGACGTTGTTTTTCGCGTGCAATAATGTCAAAAATAATCTGGTCTCTTTTCATAAAAGTTTTCTAAAAGCCCCCTAAATCCCCCGAAGGGGGACTTGAAGACGTAGTTTATATATTTGTTTTATTTTTTTTTCTGAACTTTCAAATTTCGGTTTTCAAAATTCCCCCTTCAGGGGGTTAGGGGGCTATTTAATAATTCCTGAAACCGTTCTACAAATTTCCCGACATGAAAACCATCCATCAAAGCGTGATTGACATGTACATCTACTGGCATCCACATTTGCATTTTATCTGCATCTCGGGTGATTTTCCCAAAGGTGATTTTTGGAATACTTCTGCCTGTACTCAATATTCGCGCATGATTTACTGAGGTGAAATCTGCCCATGGAAGTGTTGAATAATGCAAAATGTCTTCACCCGCATAAGGAAATTTTAAACCACTTTCAGCTTTAACGCGTTCTGTCTCAACTTTTGCTTGAGTCATAAACTCATTTATATCTTTATTGTATGGCATATAACCACAACCAAATGTTTCATCTTCTCGAAATACTGTCGGACCAGCACCAACGCTATCATAACAAACTACTTTATCATTCTCAATGCGATAACGGAATTCTTCAATTTCATTCGCAGCTTTCATCGACAAATACAAATAATAGAGTGAAAAGTTTTTTCATACCCCCAACCCCTAGAGGGGAGTTGAAGTTACTTTCGTCTCGTGTATTTAATATATCACTCATTCAAATTAAATTTATGTAGACAGTTCTAATTCAATTCCCCTTTAGGGGTTAGGGGTTCTTTTTCTTCTGTACTGTCCACCCAAATTTTCCGATTTCTTCTCCAAGCCTGTAATAATGACCGTGTGAATATGCAATTAGTTTGGCTGCGCCTAAATTGAATGTATCTGTTTTTGGGTCAATATATTTCGAATCGGCCTGTACATTCACAACTTCAGCAATAAACATATCGTGCGAGCCCAATGGAATTATTTGTTTTACTTTACATTCAATGCAAAGTGGTGATTCCATAACTATTGGAGCATTCACTTTTTCACCTTTTATTGGTGTCAGTTTCATTTCTTCAAATTTATTGAAGTTCTTTCCACTTTTCACTCCACACCAATCAGTTGCAAATGCCATATCTTCATTAGTAAGATTAATAACAAATTCACAGGTGCGTTTGATTATTTCGTACGAATACCGTTCAGGGCGCACAGAAATTGAGCACATGGGTGGATTAGTACAAATTGTTCCCAACCAACTTACTGTCAATAAATTATATTCCTCAGGATTATTACCACACGAAATCAGTGCTGCTGGCAAAGGATAAATTAACGTACCGGGTTTCCATTGTACTTTTTTTTTCACGAATTTTTCGAATTATGACGAATTCCACGAATTAAAAAAGTCAGAACTTTGATAATTTGAATTGAAAATCGTAAATTATTAAATTATAAATTATTTTATTTTCGCATCTTCACGCTTCACTTCACGTTCTCAAAAATGACATTTCAACATAATTTCATTTTCGCGAAATAAAACATGAAAATGTGTTGTAACAGGTTGATGATTAGTTATACAAATCGGGTTCCCACACTGAACAATTTCTTTAATTTCATCCGGTAAAACTAAAGGACGCTTTTCGATTACTTCAAAATCACGGATTATATTTATTTTAGCATTCGGTGCAATTAAGGCAATTTTATTGGTTTCATCAACTTCCAATGCACGTTCGGAAATCTTTACCAAACCTTTTGATCCAATCTTGGCACTATCCAGATTATTGGCAAGAGTTATTTGATTTAAAGTACTATCCAAATGCAGAATAGAAACCACTTTAAAAAGTTTGTCGGCAGGAATATGATCAATCACCGTTCCGTTTCGAAGTGCTGCTACTTTTAATTCTTTTCCCATAAAATACAAATTTCACTAATTAAAACGAATTACACGAATTTTTTCTATTATTCCCCTTTAGGGGTTAGAAGTTTAAGCACCTTACTTACAATTGCTTGCCGGACATAAAGTCCATTTTGTGCCTGCCGGAAATAATACGCTTTTTCATTCATATCCACATCCGGATCAATTTCGCTAACACGCGGAAGTGGGTGAAGTATGCGAAGATTTGGCTTGCTGTTGCCGAGCATCGAATTTTTAAGCGTATATACGTTTTTTACACGTTCATATTCCATCAAATCTATAAAACGCTCTTTTTGAACACGCGTCATATACAGAATATCAGCATCGTTGAAATTATCATTCAGCTCATTTACTTCGGTAAACAATATATTGTTTTTCCGGCAGAATACTTTGTATTCGTCAGGCATTTTCAATTCATCAGGTGCAATAAATTTGAAAGTTGGATGAAAGTGCGACATGGCCATAATAAGCGAATGTACTGTTCGTCCGTATTTTAAATCGCCTACCAGACAAATGGTCAGGTTTTCGAGCGTTCCCTGTGTTTTGAGTATGGAATATAAGTCGAGCAAAGTCTGTGACGGATGTTGATTAGCACCATCTCCGGCATTGATAATAGGAACCGGTGAAACCTGAGCTGCATATCGTGCAGCACCTTCGAGTGGATGACGCATCACGATTGCATCAGCATAACAACTCACCATGTGAATGGTGTCATTCAGCGTTTCCCCTTTCGACGAACTGCTTGTAGCTGCATCCGAGAATCCTATAATTGAACCGCCCAAACGAATCACAGCTGTTTCGAAACTTAAACGTGTTCGTGTTGAAGGTTCAAAAAATAAAGTGGCAATCACTTTGCCATCCAGGGTTTTACGATTTGGATTTGCTTCAAATTCAGCGGCCGATTCAAGAATAGCCAAAATCTCTTCTTTGCTGTAATCGGAAATTGATACTAAACTGTTGTTGCTCATAGACACCAAACCCCTAAAGGGGATTTTGATTAGTATTATTTGTTTAATTCTATGGTATGTTCAATAATCTCTTGTACCCTTCCCAATTCCCCTTTAGGGGTTAGGGGTTTAAAAAAAAACCAACATAAATCCGCTGTAGATTTATATTGGTTTTGAATTTCTAAGGGGCAACTTTCCCACGCAACTGCTTTGCTGTGAGCTGCTTTCTTCGAAAAAATATTTAAAGTTTCTCGTTTTCATTTTCAGCTACAAAGATAGTCGTTTTATTTGGAATATTGAATATATGCTTTCTGAAAATTTATTGAAATAATATTGTTTTATTCTTATTTTTTTAATAAAAGCGCTTTTCTGTAATTAGGTTGAAAAATATAAATTTACTTTATAATCTGTATTTTAATTAGTATTTAACGGTTTGAAATTGTATATTTGTGAAAATTCAACAAATGATTAACACATTATATATTCTAAACTAACTATGAAACTGATTATTATTTCCAATCGACTTCCTCTTAAAATATCACATGATTCTTCTGGTAAAATGGAATTTATTCGAAGCGAAGGTGGACTATCAACTGGTTTAGGTTCACTTGAAATGGATATTGAAAAACATTGGGTGGGATGGCCGGGAGCACATGCCGAAACTCAGGAAGAAGAGGATGAAATTACCAAACATCTTGATCCGCTCAAATTTCATCCGGTATTTTTGAAACCACAACAAATTCAGGAATATTATGAAGGGTACAGCAACAGTACCATTTGGCCATTGTGTCATTATTTCTATTCCTTTGTGGAATATGAAAACCGGTATTGGGAGACCTATAAAGAAGTAAATGAATTATTTTGTCAAGCGGCTCTTAGCTTTATTGAGCCGGATGATATTGTTTGGGTTCAGGATTATCAGTTGATGCTTTTACCACAAATGCTCCGTAAAGCAACCAAAAATATAAGCATCGGTTATTTTCATCATATTCCGTTTCCTTCTTATGAACTTTTCCGTGTTTTGCCTGAAAGAGCAGAGTTGTTAAATGGTTTGTTGGGTGCTGATTTGATAGGATTTCACACACACGAATATATGCGTCACTTTGTGAGTGCTTGTGAACGTGTGCTGGATCTCCGTTTTAAACTCGATCAGGTTGTTCTGAATAACAGGATTGCTTATGTAGATGCTTTTCCGATGGGAATCAATTATGAGCTTTATTATGATGCTTTTCTTCAAAAATCGGTTCAGGATAAAGCCAAGGTATTACGTAAAAATTTTGGAGAACATAAACTGGTTTTGTCAGTCGATAGATTGGATTATAGTAAGGGAATTTTGCATCGTCTGAAAGGATTTGGACTTTTTCTTGAAAATCATCCTGAATATAGAGAGAAAGTATCGTTGGTTATGATTGTCGTTCCTTCGCGCGATGCAGTGGATCGATATGCTGAACTGAAAACAAAAATTGATGAAACAATTGGGGCGTTGAATGGAGTTTATTCAACGATTAATTGGAATCCTGTTTATTATTTTTATCATAGTTTTGATTTTGAAGAATTGGTTGCAATGTATAATATCGCTGATGTAGCATTGGTAACGCCTTTACGTGATGGTATGAATTTAGTCGCCAAAGAGTATCTGGCTGCTCAACGAGATGAATCGGGTGTATTGATTTTAAGCGAAATGGCCGGAGCAGCAATAGAACTGACCGAAGCAATCATTATTAACCCAAATGATGTAGGACAAATCGAAAGTGCTTTATTGGAGGCTTTTGAGATGCCTGAAAAAGAACAATTGCGTAGAATAAGAATTATGCAAAAAAGTATTTCCAAACATGATGTAAAAAGATGGGCTTCCGATTTTGTTAAAGAGTTAGGAGAAATTAAAACGAAAAATGAAAGTTTTAACAGTGAGCGGATTGATAAAAATACTTTCCAAAAAATTCAAACCGATTATCAAAATGCAAAGAACCGCTTGTTTATTCTGGATTATGATGGAACACTGGCAGCTTTTAAGAATATACCCGAAGATGCTTTTCCAACACCAGAAATACTTGATATTTTAAATACTTTGACTTCCGATGCACGAAATAAAGTGGTTATCAGCAGTGGTCGCGATCATAATACCCTTGAAAACTGGTTGGGTAAAACCCATGTTTCAATGGCTGCGGAACATGGAGCGTTTTATAAAGAAAATGGTATTTGGCATGAAAATGTCGCTCTTGAAAAACCATGGGATGAAGAAATAATAAATATTTTACAAACTTTTGTGGATAAAACTCCCCGTTCGACACTCGAAATAAAAGAAACGGCATTAGTATGGCATTTTCGAAATGTGGATGCATGGCTGACATCTCTGCGCGAGCAACAATTATTGGATGCATTAATAACACCTTGCAGCAGACAAAATTTACAGATTATGCGAGGAAATAAAATTGTAGAAATCAAATCACCTCTTCATTCTAAAGGTTCAGAAGCCAAACGTATTTTGAGTCAGAATGATTTTGATTTTATACTGGCAATGGGCGATGATACAACTGATGAAGACACATTCCGCGTTCTTCCTCCGGAAGCAGTAACGATAAAAGTTGGTGGTTTTTCCGAAGTGGCACATTTTAATCTTCGTTCTCAAACCGGTGTAATTCCGTTTTTGAAACAATTAATCGAAAAATAAATCAGGGTCGGATAAACTTGGAAATTTCAATTTCTTCGCTGAATAACAAAGCTGTGTTTATCAATGCCAACTGAGAGTAAGCCTGTGGAAAATTTCCCAGCTGACTCTTGGTTTCAAAATCAAGGTCTTCGCTGAACAGACCTAGATGATTTGAATAGCCGATAAGCTCATCAAAAATCTTTTTTGCTTCTTCTTGTCGTCCGGTAACAAACATTCCTCTGATAAGCCAGAATGTGCAGATTGTAAAGGCAGTGGTTGGTTTGCCAAAATCATCCTGAGTGGTATATCTGTACATCAAACCATTGTAATTTAAAGCTTTGTAAACCGAGTCAACCGTTTTTTTGTATCGAATATCCGAAGCCTCTAAAAAACCGTATTCTTCCATAAGCAACAATGATGCATCCATTTCGATGTTGCTGTATGATTGTGTAAAACTTTCGATTTCTTTATTCCAACCATGTTCTAAAACATCTTCTCTAATCGTGTCGGCAATTAATCTCCAACGTACTGCATGTTCATCACGATGTAAAATTTCAGCTATTTGTACAGCTCTGTCCATGGCTACCCACGACATTACTTTTGACCAGACAAAATGTTGTTCCTCACCACGAATTTCCCAAATTCCTTTGTCTGGTTTTTCCCAATCTACACTTACTGCACGGACAATATTTTTGACTACTTCAAACATATCTTCCACTTCGTCAAGTGTACCAGGGAAAAAACGATAATACTGAAAAATTACGTCCATCAGATAGCCGAATGAATCGTTTTGCTTTTGAAAATAGGCATCATTTCCGATACGAACCGGTTTTGAATTTTTATATCCACTTAAATGTGGCAGAAATTCCTCAGTCAGAACACGTTCGCCACGAATTCCATACATAATCTGAAATCGATCCGATTTCTTCTTCAGAATATTATGAATAAAAGTCATAAAACGTTTTGCAGCACCTGTATGTCCCACGCTCATTAATGTGTCGATAGACATGGACGCATCGCGTATCCAGCAAAACCGATAATCCCAGTTTCGTACTTCACCAACAAATTCCGGCAAACTGGTTGTTAGCGCTGCCAATACTGCTCCGCTTCTGTGGAACGACATGAGTTTTAAGACCAATACGCTTCGTTCGATAATAGAATTATAATGAGAATATTTTTTGGTACGATTCGCCCAGTTTATCCAGTAAACTTTGGTTCGTTGATATTCCATTTCAACACGGTCAATATCAATATTGATGAGCTTTTGATTATAGGAAATCATAAAAAACTCATTCTTTTCCAATTTGAATTCAACGCCGTGAATGATGGTATTGAAATCGACACTGCTGTATAAATAAAAAGTATCGTATTCGTTTTCAGACGCTTCCATCTTCAATACTCCATCGTCTACAGAATAAACCGCTGTATCACGGGCATAATTCATGGCAGGTTTGAAGTCAACTTTAAAACTTGGTTTACCGTATTTAAGTCGGATAAGTCGATGAACTTCGGGCGGTAAATAATAATTATTTCTTTCGCCAATCCGGTAACGCGGCATAAAGTCAAGTACTTCAAAACCACCTTCCTCCGAATCAAAGTTGGTACAGATTATATTTGTATGATCGATATATTTTTGTGTAATTAAATAGGAATCTTCAACTTTAAAGCCAAATTGTCCACCAATATTTTTATCCAGAATTTTTGCAAAAATGGAAGATGAATCGAAATCAGGAAGACATAGCCAATCGATACTTCCTTTATCAGAGATTAAAGCTGCCGAACGACAGTTTCCAATAACTCCGTAATTTAGTGATTCCGTAATCGTTTGATCTTCCAGTAATTCCATAATTTAATTTGTTTTGTTTAATCTATCAAGAAGCTCCCGATACACTTTTTCGTAAACCGGTGTTGGAATTCCATGTTTTTTACCCAGTTCCACCACGATTCCGGTAAGCGAATTAACTTCTGTATTTTTTCCGGCCTGAAAATCACGATGCATTGATGTTGTAGTGCCCTTAGACAGTTTTTCAAACTGATGAATCAATTTGTCGATTTCTGAATTATCTATTGCTATTCCTTCGGCATTTGCTACCAAAATCAGTTCGTTTGAAATTTCTACCAACATATTTCTTCGAAAATCATCATTGACAAGTTCACCGTAACTTACATCAAAATAAGAAGTTAATGACGCACTTGTCGAAATGAAAAAGAATTTTTTCCAAATTGCAGTAAGGATATCGGCATGAAATTCAGCTTCAATTCCGGCTTCTTTCAATAATTTTTCAAAAGCAAGTAACTTTTCGCTGGTTTGGTTTTTATATCCGAAAACAATTCGGTGAATGTCTCCTGAATTTTCAACCACGCCAGGTTCTTTTAGTTTCGCAACAATATAACAACAACCGTCCCAAACTTCCGTTTCTGGTAATAATGCTCTGATTCTGTCTGAATTATCAATACCATTTAGCAAAGGTAAAATAATCGTATTTGTCCCAATCATGGGTTTTATTTGAGAAACAGTTGCATCCAGATCATAACTTTTTGGAGTCATAATAATATAATCGGCCGTTCCAATTTCCATCACACGATCCGTTGCCAGCGTAGGGAAAATTTGAAAAGTATCGTTTTCGGTAATCAACGTCAATCCGTTTTCCTTTACTTTCTTCAAATGTTCGCCACGAGCCACAAAATAAATCTCAATATCAGGATTTTCAGCATACTTTTTTGCCAGAAATCCGCCAAAATATCCACCGACTCCACCGAGTCCTACAATTACAATTTTTGTTTTCATATTTGAGTGTAACTTGAATACTACTTCTTTTTCTTAATTATATAACACAAGATGAATGCCTATGTTCTACTAAATAAATTTGAAATATAATTTCAAGTGAACTTGTCTTCAAAACTCACCATTCCATTCACTATAAAATTCATCCAAATACAACAACATGAACTTGTGCCTTTGTTCAGCCATCGCTTTGCCAGTAGCTGTATTCATTCGATCTTTAAGCAACAGCAGCTTTTCGTAAAAATGATTGAGAGTAGGAGCAGAGCTGTTTTTATATTCTTCTTTGGTCATGTTCAGATTCGGTTTGATATCAGGATTATAGATTTCCCTATTTTTGAAACCACCATAATTAAACGTGCGTGCAATACCGATTGCGCCCAAAGCATCCAATCGGTCAGCATCCTGAACTATATCCAATTCCACTGATTTGAACTTTTGGGTTTCTTTACCGCCTTTAAATGAAATATGACGAATAATATTTTCAACATGTTCAATTGTATTTTTCTCAATATTGAGCGAATTAAGAAATTCAATGGCTTTTTGTGGTCCGGCTTCTTCATTTCCGTTATGAAATTTTGAATCAGCAATATCGTGAAGCAAAGCGCCCAACTCAATGATAAATAAATCGCATTTTTCACTCGCAGCAATATGTTTTGAAAGTTGCCACACTCTGTAAATATGCCACCAATCGTGTCCACCTTCGGCATTAGCTAAAGATGATTTGACAAATTCGATTGTTTCTTTAATAACTTCTTTAGCGTTCATTGCTCGTGTTTCTTAATGAATTTTTAATTTTTGAAAGAGATAATCATATTCAGGAAGCTTTTCTCCAAAAGATTCAATGAGTTTAGTGATTAGAATAGTTTGAAAATTTTTGTTTTTCCTTAATTTCTTTTTAAATCCCCAAAGATGTACTATCGAATCATTTGATAAAGAAAAAGGATCAGATAATAAATGGCTGATCGGAAGATTGACATGTGCGGCACAGATTGAAAGAAGTCTTTGTTCGGCAAATACCATTTGTGAAACCATTTCAGCAGGCTTTTTCGTGTTATGGAACATAAACCTTTTTGATTCTTCCAGGTAAAAATTTTTGAATGATTTGTCTTTTATGTAGAGGAATGCAGTATTGGAAGGCAATGCATTCCAGTTATAGAAAGCGGGAAATTCAAAACTCGCAGGCTTTTTCAGTAAGGACGGATTCAGATAAACACCCGGTTCGATGGATTCGGAATGTAAAGCTGTAATATCGGATTTCTCAAGAATTTCATGTAATGATTTTAAAACAATCAGATCGGTATCCAGCATAACACATGGGCAGGTTTCCGCTTCAAGAGCAATTAGTTTGCCAGCAGCCCAAAAAGTTTCAGGATCAATCGGGTAGGAATTGTTCTCAAGTATTTCTGTATCAATACCACCATTCCACACTTTCTGCAAATCATGTTTTTTGATAAACTCATAACCAACTTTGTCGGTATACAATTTTATCGTTCCATTGTGCTTTTGCCACATTAAAGCAGAAATAATCATGGTCAGTATTTCGGCTTCATTCATATCGAAATCTTTACCAGCAATTATGGACGGTTTTGTCCACAAAACATGAAATGCCGGTATACGGAGTTTGTTCACTTTTTAAAATCCTATTAAATGTCCACCTACAATACCTTCATTATCGGCTGAACAACTTGATTCGTAAGAATCCGAATCGCATTCACTATTTTCAAGAGGTTTAAAAATAGGTAACTGATTGAACAGGTCTTCATCTAAAAATAAATATCGGGCTTTTATTTTCAAAAATCGATACAGCTCTATATCCAGAGTTTTACGGTAATCTTCAAGTAATTCGAAAAATAATTTGAAATTATATTCCAATGCGTTAAAATCATATTTTTCGGCTTTACAAAATGCTTTTAAATGTATTTTACTTGACTCGGAATATACAGGATAAAGGATTGTATTCTTTACCAGAGCCAAAATGAAGCGCTGGAGAGCATGTGTAACAGGAGGGTTAATGTAATAGGATTCGTCGTTGTCTTGCATCTAAAATATTAAGAAAAGGAATGAAAAAGACTTTAACAAAGTGCAACAAACGTCACTCTTTGATTGAGTGTTGCAAATATACAATTTTGTTCGATACGTTTGACAGTAAACTTGATTTTATGCGGAAGTTTAACGGCAATTTGCTTTTAGAAGCTAAATAACACAACTTTACAAGTCCAAATAAGACTTAGGTAGTTTTCAGCATTTTATAAATTATTATTCGTCATTTAAAAAAACAATTTTAAAATTAAATATTAAAAAATGGACTTACCTAAATTAAGGTAAGTCCGTTTTATCTTTTCCCCTCTCCTCAAGGAGAGGGGATTAAGGGGTGAGGTTTAATCTTCCAGCAATATTTCCATAATGGTAACCGCAGCTTTTGCAACGGGGCTACCTGGTCCAAAAATGGCTGCTACACCAGCTTTGTAAAGATAATCGTAATCTTGTGCTGGAATAACTCCACCGGCAATTACTATAATATCTGCACGACCAAGTTTTTTCAACTCTTCCATTACCTGTGGAATCAATGTTTTGTGACCAGCAGCGAGAGAAGAAACACCCAATACGTGAACATCATTTTCTACCGCTTGTTTAGCTGCTTCGGCAGGGGTTTGGAACAATGGTCCCATATCCACGTCAAAACCGCAATCGGCATAACCGGTTGCTACTACTTTTGCACCACGATCGTGACCATCCTGACCCATTTTTGCAATCATGATACGGGGACGACGACCTTCTTTTTTCGCAAATTTCTCTGTCAACTCGCAAGCTTTCTGAAAGTTTGCATCGTTCTTGGTTTCTGATGAATACACGCCTGATATTGTTCTAATGGTTGCTTTATAACGACCTGCTACTTCTTCGCAGGCATCGGAAATTTCGCCTAATGAAGCACGTAAACGGGCAGCTTCAACGGCTAATTCTAACAAGTTACCTTTTCCGGTTTTTGCACATTCGGTAATCGCAGCTAATGCAACTTTCACCTCAACTTCATTTCGGTTAGCACGCAATTGTTTCAAACGCTCAATTTGTTGAATACGAACGGCAGTATTGTCTACTTCCAAAATATCGATTGGATCTTGTTTTTCCAAACGGTATTGGTTGATACCAACGATAATCTGATTTCCTGAGTCAATACGAGCTTGTGTACGAGCCGAAGCTTCTTCAATACGCATTTTTGGAATACCGGTTTCAATAGCCGCAGCCATACCACCTAATTTTTCCACTTCTTCTATCAATGCCCAAGCTTTTTCAGCCAAATCATTGGTCAACGATTCTACATAATAAGAGCCTGCCCATGGGTCAACTTCCCGTGTTATATCGGTTTCTTGTTGAATAAAGATTTGTGTATTACGAGCAATACGAGCCGAGAAATCAGTTGGTAAAGCAATAGCTTCGTCCAATGCATTGGTGTGAAGCGATTGAGTGTGACCCAATGCTGCAGCCATAGCTTCGATACAGGTACGACCTACATTGTTGAACGGATCTTGTTCAGTCAACGACCATCCCGAAGTTTGCGAGTGTGTACGCAAAGCCAATGATTTTGGATTTTTAGGGTTGAATTGTTTTACAATTTTTGCCCATAACATACGTGCAGCACGCATTTTGGCAATTTCCATAAAGTGATTCATACCAATGGCCCAGAAGAATGACAAGCGTGGTGCGAACGAATCAATGTCCATACCTGCATTTACTCCGGCACGTAAGTATTCAAGTCCATCGGCCAAGGTATAAGCCAATTCGATATCGGCAGTAGCACCAGCTTCTTGCATATGATAACCCGAAATAGAAATTGAGTTGAACTTAGGCATTTTTTTTGACGTAAATTCGAAGATATCAGCAATAATTTTCATCGAGAATTTTGGTGGGTAAATGTAGGTATTACGCACCATAAATTCTTTCAAAATATCATTCTGTATCGTTCCAGCCATTTCTTCCAGTTTAGCACCTTGTTCCAAACCTGCGTTAATATAAAATGCAAGGATAGGAAGTACAGCACCATTCATGGTCATTGAAACTGACATTTTATTCAAGGGAATACCATCAAATAAAACCTTCATATCTTCCACCGAGCAGATAGAAACACCTGCTTTACCAACATCGCCCACCACACGTTCGTGATCAGCATCGTAGCCACGGTGAGTAGGTAAATCGAAAGCAACTGACAAACCTTTTTGTCCTGCAGCGAGGTTACGCAAATAAAATGCATTTGATTCCTCAGCAGTGGAGAATCCGGCATATTGTCGGATTGTCCAAGGCTGCATAGCGTACATTACCGAGTAAGGTCCGCGCAAATAAGGAGGAAGTCCGGCCGCATAGTTCAAATGCTCCATACCGGCAAGGTCTTCTTTTGTATAAATTGGTTTCACCGGAATTAATTCGGCAGTCAACCAAGTGCTATCAACTTCTGGAGCAGAAGAAACAGCTACGTTTTTAATATCTATATTTTTAAAATTTGGTTTCATTTTCTTTTTAGATTTTAGATTTTAGAACTTAGATTCAAGACTAATACATTCGTCAATTATTAAGTTCTAATTTCAATTTTTACTAAATAATATTTTGTGAGGTTGTCGCAATTTGCGATAAGCTTGTATTATGGTTGCGATTCTTTTTTTATATCAAACCCGATAGGGTTACGAGGCTTGTTTAATTGTTTGTTTTTAGCCGCCAAATCAGCAAGAGCCATATAGATATCATCAAATTGTTTGTCATAATTCTCATGTTCATTTCCAAGACTTTCCACATCATAAAACAGAGCATTTACCTGTTTCTTAAGCTTTTCAATCTCTTGAATTGTATTTGAATGAATTAAAGCAAACTGTCTGATAGCTACAAAAGCCCTCATGATATTAATATTAACCTGAATCGCGATGGAAGAACGTAGAATGCCCGATAACATAGCTACACCTTCTTGAGTAAAAACATACGGAGTGGCTGGACTGAACTTAGCATTTTCGGGGAGGTTATCACAAATTGTGATAAGCTCTGACCACTCAGTTTTTGTTAATTGGAACATAAAGTCTCCGGGAAAGCGTTCAATATTACGCTTTACAGTTTGCTTTAAAGTTCGATTTTCAACCCCATACAATGTTGCAAGGTCGAAATCGAACATAACACGAAAACCGCGTATCTCGTAGATTTTATTTTGTATCAGTTGCAATTCCATATTGTTTCATAACGAGCTTATCGCAAAATGCGATAAGCTTAGTTGATACCAAGCTTTTCGTTAAACACTTTTAATGTATCTAAGACATTGGTTTTTACATTTACAAAATGCTCAATTCCAATGGCTTTCAAATCGTCGGTACAAGCAGGAGCTCCAGCTATAACCAGAATGGCTTTATCTTTCGAAGCAGCATAAGCAGCTGGTGCAAGTTCAGCATATTCGTCATCGCTTGAGCAAAGAACGATAATGTCAGAATTTGCTTCCAAGGCTGCTTTAACACCTTCTTCAACTGTATTGAAACCTAAGTTGTCAACAACTTCATATCCGGCACAAGCAAAAAAGTTACAAGAGAATTGGGCACGAGCCAAACGCATAGCCAAACTTCCAATCGTCAACATAAATGCTTTTGGACGTTTAGCAGCAGCTTCGGTTGCAAAGCGCAAAGCTTCAAATTCAGAAGCACCACGCACCGGAATTAGTTTTTCTGTTTCGCTGTGGTTGCAACCGCAATTTGCAGATTGATTTAAAGTAACTTTTGCTCCAGCTATTTCATTAAAATTAGGAAATTGATTAGTTCCTAACAAAACTTCGCGGCGACTTGAAACGGATTTCAAACGAGTTGCAGCAGTTGCTTTTACAGCTTTTTGTACTGAACCTGAAGTGATTGCTTCGAAGAAACCACCTTGCTCTTCTACATCAAGGAAAATTTTCCAAGCTTGAGCAGCAAGTTCATTCGTCAATGTTTCAATATAATAAGATCCTGCAGCAGGGTCGGTCACTTTATCAAAATGAGATTCTTCTTTCAACAACAGTTGTTGGTTGCGAGCAATGCGTTCTGAGAACTCATCGGTTGCTTTAAAAACTGAATCGTAAGGAAGAACAGTAAGTGAATTAACTCCACCAAGTGTTGCACTCATAGCTTCAGTTTGGGTGCGAAGCATGTTTACATTTGCGTCAAAAATTGTTTTGTTGAAAGTAGAAGTTTCGGCGTGAATGCGCATCTTAGCAGCACATTTGCAAATACCATTTACGGTGCTTTTGCAATCTTCAACTCGACAAGCGGGTTGATAAGCATCAACTATTTTTGCCCAAAGTAAACGGGCAGCACGGAATTTAGCAATTTCCATAAAGTAGTTGCCACCAACACCAAAATTGAATTTGATTTTTTTAGCAGCCAATGAAGTATCCACTCCGGCTTCCACCAACATAGAAAGATAATCATTACCCCAAGCCAACGCATAACCCAGTTCCTGAGCATTAAAAGCTCCTGCATTGTTCAAAGTAGTTGCATTAACGGCAATTACACGATAAAATGGCAATCCGGCAATAGCTTCGATTACTTCTTTTGCTTTGGATGCAATTTCTTCTTTTTTGAATTCTTTGCCTGCTTGGAGCATACGGTTCATTGGGTCGAAACCGATAGAACCTTGCAATTTTTTTACGTCATACTCTTTCGATCTGAAATAAGCAACCAGAATAGAAGCTAATTTAGCCGAAGCATTTACACAAATACGAAAGTTTAGTTCCACACAATCAGCCTGAATGTTAGCAAGTAAAGTGGCAATGTAATCAGCACTTAACTCTTCTTTTTTCAGGATAAAGCAAAGTGAAGTTGCACCTTTGCAAAGTACATCAAGTGCTTTTGCATTCGCATCTTTAGCTGATTCTACGGGAATGTCCTGACGAACAAACCATTCGTTATCAGCTTTTGTTCCACGCACATAAGGAAAAGCTCCCGGTGCCGAATCTTTTGTTTGCAATGCTTCAATATCCTCTGCCCGATAGAAAGGCATAACGTTGAAACCTTCATTTGTTTTCCAAACGAGCCTTTTGTTGAAGTCAGCTCCTTTGAGGTCAGCTGTGACTTTATCCATCCATTGCTGTTTGCTAACAGACGGAAAATCAGCTAATAAATTCATTTTTTTTTCTGCCATAATATAGTTTAATAATCTATTTTCCTAAGAGACTGCAAAATTACTACTTTCTGTTGAGTTAGAAGAATATTTATACCAGTAATTAAAGAAAAAATTCAGTAATCAGATGATTTTACTTCGATTTTGTTCGAATTAAATAATTTCAAAGCTTTTAATTAAATTATTTTTTCAAAAAACACTATCAGCTGAAAAGAAATTGTATTTTTACAGTTTTAATACAAAAATCAATCTGAGAGAAATAATTGTACAAATATTTAAAAATAAAATTTATGAAAACAGAGACAAAAACCTTTAAGAACTGGCATGCAAGTCATAATCAATCGTTAACTTTTGGCGGACGGATTTCTGATGCAGTAGCAAATGGAATGGGATCCTGGACATTTATTATCATTCAGACTGTTATTGTAATACTTTGGATGGCTTTGAATGTAGTTGGATTCTTTTTTCATTGGGATGTCTATCCGTTTATTTTGCTAAATTTGGTTTTTTCAACACAGGCAGCTTATGCCGCACCTATTATTATGATGTCACAAAACAGACAAAGTGAAAGAGACAGAATACATGCGGAAGCGGATTATAAGACTAATATTGATGCAAAAAAAGAAATTGAAGCTTTATCGATTATTTTAAAATCTATAGAAGTTGAAAAATTAGATAAGATTATAAAAATGATTGCAGAAATGAATGAATCACCCAAAAAATAAACGATATTAAATTTTTCAATTATGACAAATGAAATAAATGACTCAACAAACCTTAACTCTTCATTAATCATTTCAGCTGAAATGGAGTCGCACCTCAAGAAGTCAGCCAAATGGAGTTATTTTTTATCGATAGTAGGATTTGTTTTCATCCTTTTTTTGCTAATAATCGGCATCGTTATGTTTGGTTTATCCAAAGTAAAGAATGAATATTCTGATTTTCAAAATCTTCCGTTCGCTTTTCCATTTGTTTTTATAGGAATAATGTACTTTATAATGGCAGTACTTTATTTCTTTCCTACTCTCTATCTGTTTAAATTTGGTTCAAAAATCATTTCTGCATTTGAAATGAATGATCAGACAGCTTTGAATGTCGGTTTGAAAAATTTGAAACAAATGTTTGTGTTTATTGGAATTCTGACAATTATAGCATTATCATTCTCGATATTAACTATATTGTTGAGTTTTATTTTTAAAGGTATGATGGGAAGCTTGTGAGAGATTTTATCTTTGAGAAAGTAAGAATTTGTAATTGAATTTCTACTTTTTTAAGTTTTGAAATCAAAATGGAATTGGTTTTCTGTATTTATGTTTTAAAAACCTTTTGTTCGTTGTATATTATCCTTTAAAAAAACT